>JABMOP010000453.1 GCA_013204125.1 Rhodospirillales bacterium
CAAATTCGCAGCCAAATATTTCGGCAAATTCCTGGGCGCGGCCATCGACGGCGTCCATAACGGTGACGCTGAAACCGGCGCCTATCAGATTGCGCGCCATCAAAGCGCCCATATTACCGATGCCGATAAACCCAATGTTCGGTTGATCCGCCATGACTTCCTCCCTCGCCCTAAATCTTATCTTACTTGTCGTCGCCCGTGGCGTAGCCGTCTTTTTCGCCCGCTTCGATACTGACCAGATCCTCGTCAATCGGCTCACCGCCGAGCGAGATGATCAATTCCCAAATTTCACCGGCGGCGGCGGCCAGATCGTTTTCATCCGACGTCCGGGTCACCAAGGTACAGCCGAATTTTCCATCCCGGTTGAACGGGTAAGAACCGATATCGGCGCCGGGATAACGATCTTGGATTTCGGACAGGCCTTCGGCGACAGAACCTTCGGGCAGGAAACTGGCGACCGATTTGGAGAGCACCTTGGCGCCGCCGGTCAGCAACGGCGCAAAGCCATCGAACATGGCGCGCATGATCGACGGAATGCCGGCCATCACATAGACGTTGCCGACGCGAAAGCCGGGAGCCTTGGAGACCGGATTGTGGATCAGTTCGCCGCCGGCCGGGATATCGGCCATTTTAAGGCGGGCTTCGTTCAAGCGGTCGGCGGGGATATAGCTTGCCAGCAAGGCCACCGCTTCGGCGTTGCGCTCAACCTTGACGCCGAAGGCTTTGGCGATGCAAGCCGAGGTAATGTCGTCATGGGTCGGGCCGATGCCGCCGGTTGTAAATACATAATCATATTTAGCGCGAACCTCGTTCAGCGCCGCCACGATCACGTCTTCAATATCGGGAACGACACGGGCTTCCATCAGCCGGATGCCCATATCGGTCAGGCGCGTCGCCATCCAATTGAGATTTGCGTCCTTGGTGCGCCCGGACAACACTTCGTTGCCGATAATCAGGGCGCAGGCGGTGACGACGGATTTAGCTTCGGTCATGTTGCCTCCCTTTGTCTATTTCTATTGTAGCAGAGGAGAAAGCGCTCGGAAAAGCAGATCAAGCCATATCGGCCAAAAGAGCGCTCAATTCGGCGGCGCTGCGGCAAATATGATCGGGCTGAACTTCTTCGCGCTCGGCCTCATCGCCATAGCCCCAATCGGCCCACACGGCGCCGGCGCCGGCGCTGCGGGCGGCTTCCACATCATGCCGGCGATCGCCGATCATGATAGTATCGGCGCCGTCCAGCTCTTCTTGGGCCAATAAATGGGCAAGCAATTGGCGCTTATCGGCACGGGTGCCGTCCATTTCCGATCCATAGATGCCGGTGAAATAACCATCCAGCTCGAAATGTTCCAAAATCGGCCCGGCATAGACATGCGGCTTGGACGTGGCGACAAAGAGATCACGCCCGGCGTCTTTCATAGCGCCGAGGAATTCCGGGATGCCTGGATAAAGCGTGTTTTCATATAAACCCTTCTCGCCGAACCGTACGCGGTAATGGGCAAGCGCATCCAAGGCCGCTTGGTCACCGGCGCCGGGCAACAGCAATTTGAAACTCTCTAGAAGCGGCGGGCCGATACACCACTCGAGATCATCGGCGGGCGGCGCGGTGCGCCCCGATTGTTCGATTGCGGAGCGGATGCAATTGGTAATGCCCGGCTTCAAATCGGTGAGCGTGCCATCCAAATCAATTAACAAAGCGCGGGGCATGAAACTTATCTACAACAAATCCAGCAACATGGCTACCAGGGGCTCGTCCGCCGGCGGCATATCAAATTCGCGCATATTGACCGGGCGCACCCATTTAAGAATTTGCCCTTCCAAGGGTTTCGGCGTTCCCTTCCACACCCGGCAGGCAAACAGCGGCATGACCAGATGGAATTCCTCGTAAGCGTGCGATGCGAAGGAAAGCGGCGCCAGGCAGCTTGAGGTGATATCGATATTCAGCTCTTCTTTGACTTCGCGGATGAGCGCGCTTTCAGGGGTCTCCCCTTCCGCCACCTTGCCGCCCGGAAATTCCCAGAGGCCCGCCATGTCCTTGCCCGCCGGCCTTTGCGCCAGCAAAACCCGGCCGTCGATGTCGATCAGGGCAATGGCGGACACCAAGACGACCGGAGCGCCCGGCCTGGACGCCCTTATTTCGGCCTCCATACAGGCCGGATCAGGTCCGGTAATCGCCATTGATATCGATATAGCCGTGGGTGAGATCGCAGGTCCAGACGGTGGCGACGCCATCATTGATGCCGACATCGACGGTGATGACGATGTCCCGGCCTTTCATGTGTTCGGCCACCGGCGCTTCGTCGTAGCCGGGCACCACAGCGCCGCCACCGGCGACCGCGACGCCGCCAATCGTTATGGCCAATTTATCACGGTCGGCATATTCGCCCGATTTGCCGACCGCCATGACGATGCGGCCCCAATTGGCGTCCTCGCCGGCGATGGCCGTTTTCACCAGCGGCGAATTGGCGATGGCAAGGCCGATGCGCCTTGCGGCGTTTGTGTCTTCCGCGCCGCTGACGGTGATTTCGACGAATTTGGACGCGCCTTCGCCGTCGCGCACAATCTGCTTTGCGAGATCGAGACAGATGCCCTCCAGCGTCCCCGTAAAACTGGCAAGCCCGGCTTCGGTCATTTCCAGCTCGTTGCCGGCAGCTCCGGTGGCAAACGCCAGCAAGGTATCGGACGTCGAAGTATCGGAATCGACGGTGATCGAGTTAAAACTTTTGTCGGTGGCGCGGCGGAGCAGGCCTTGCAAAATATCGGCCGGAATTTTTGCATCGGTAAATATAAAGGCAAGCATGGTCGCCATATCCGGCGCGATCATGCCGGACCCTTTGGCGATGCCGGCGATGGTAACCTTGGTGCCGCCGATTTCGGCTTCCGCCCAGGCGCCCTTGGGATAGGTGTCGGTGGTCATGATGGCACCGGCGGCGGCTCTCCAATCGGAGCCTAGATCCTTTGCCAGGCCCGGCAGCACGGATGTGATTTTGGCCGCTTCGATCGGCTCACCAATAACGCCGGTCGACGCGATGTAAACTTTGTCGGAGGCGCAGCCGCAAACATTGGCCGCCGCTTCGGCCATTTCTTTAACCACGTCGATGCCTTGCTGGCCGGTGAAAGCGTTGGCGTTGCCCGAATTAACCACCAGCGCGCCGGCCTTGCCTTGCGGCAGGATCGCACGGCACCAATCGATCGGCGCGGCGGCAGTTTTAGATTTGGTGAAGACACCGGCGACCGCCGTGCCGTCCGCTAATTTGGCGAGCAAGACATCGGTGCGCCCGGATTTGCGGATGCCGGCTTCGCCAACGGCAA
>JABMOP010000454.1 GCA_013204125.1 Rhodospirillales bacterium
CCGCCGTCGTCACCGCGCTCGCGATGGCTGCCGCTGAGGCCGGTGCCGCCGTCGTTACTGCCGTAGCAACCGATGCCGCTGAGGCTGGTGCCGCCGTCGTCACCGCGCTGGCGATAGCTGCCGCTGAGGCCGGTGCCGCCGTCGTTACTGCGCTCGCGATAGCTGCCGCTGAGGCTGGTGCCGCCGTCGTTATCGCGCTCGCGATGGCTGCCGCTGAGGCAGGTGCCGCCGTCGTTACCGCGCTCGCGATAGCTGCCGCTGAGGCTGGCGATGCCGTCGTTGCCGCGCCGGCGATCTCCGCCGCCAAACCTGGGTTCTGCGCAACCATCAGAGCAATCGCATTGGCGAGGGCTTGCCCGTTACCAGGCTGACCAGCTGCCAGGGCGATGGCTGCGGCCAGTGCCGGCGGCAAGGCCTGCTGTGCATTCGCAACAGAGGCGCCGGTCAAATAGGTTCCTAAAACCGCTACCGATACGGCGAGCTTCAAACCTGCCTTGAACGAAATCAATTTCTTAGCCATCAAAATTTCTCCCACTATCAGTTTTAGCAGTCACGATAGCTGCCAAAAATCAATCCAATCGGTTAAGCGCTTGCCCGGTTGATTATACACTTTGTTATTCATCCTATTCAACAGGATGATACCAAATTAAAGCAACCTTACGCGCTCCCCTCGAGAGCACCATGCCGAATGTAACGGCATCAAAATACAACTAAAAATACACTGCTGCTATTTATCCTTGATTTATACTTATGGATCAAGCCACTAAATTTAAATCGGAATGTTTTTCGATCCCAATTGTGGCGTTTTTGCCACTACTAATATAATTGGAAATTAATGGTGAATCGAGGAGATATTGCCCGACTGCATAAGCCGGAAATATGAAATTTTGGGGCAATGCATGACGCTTAGGAGGGCGTGTAAGCCAATTTTTCCAACCCAGAAAATTAGCTGCCGGGCTGCCGATTACCGATCCGGTTGTAAAATGGCTGCAAATTTGTGAATTAATTAAAATCGGTGCACACATTTAAAACATACGCATTCCGCATATGTCGCGGTGTAATTCAGCGAATCGGAACGTCACGGCGACTAAAAGTCACAACCATAACTTTGTGCCGATTATCCGGAAGTGGCAACTTTAAGCCACTTTCTGCCGTTACTGGCGCTTTGCCGGGACAGCCATTTATAGTGGAGGTCGCTCCACAGCCAAACCGCACGTTGTCGATTGTCGAGGACATAGTCGCCCTTGTCGGTAACGGCGATAAGTACCAAGTGACGCTCCCCTTTTTCGGTGAAGGCTTCGGCAAACAACAGTGAAGATTGGGGCCATCCAAGTTCCGACAGCGCTTTGCGCTTAGCCAGTGCATAATCTTCGCAATCGCCATAGCCGTTGGTAGGGTAGGCCCAGTGTTCCTGGCGTCCATAGTTTTTACGGTCGGAAAGCGGGCGGATCGCAGCATTGAATTTTCTATGCACCTGGGCCAATTGGTCGAAGCGCGCGTCGGTCAAACGCATTTCTGTGAAATTGACCGGCTCTGCCGATTCTGTACTACATTCCTGTGGGTTCCTGTAGCAGAAACCGACAAAGCCGATCGGCGCATACGTACTGCCTGCGAGATTCATCTTGTTGCTGCTGCCCGATGCGGTTTCAAAATTCGCGATGGCAGCAATATCTTCCTGCTCTTCATTGCCGCCGCTGAATTCAGCGACTGAAAAGGCAGTCATCAAAAAGGCTACTGCCAGAGCGGCCGGCAGCAGGGTTTTGATACGGGAACGAAAGGGGTGGTTCTCAAGAATTCTTTTGGTCTGAAACATAATTTTATCCTTCGGTAGTGCCGCAACCTTTGCTCGAGGGCGTTAGGTCGACAACTTTGCGCCACCCCGTTTCCAGGGATTTGCCGTTTCGTGGATTAACTCAGTAATTTATCAAATTCACGGGCAGTTGCTCGGGGGACCTTCCACTTCGCTCGCCATCTGTGAACTATGCGTCTCCTTAACCCTATTAATATTGAGAACCGTAATGTCGGCCTCCAGTGCAAGAAGTGGGCATTTAAAAGTAGGCTCACAACATCCAAAATGTAATAATATGTAACGGCTCCGGGGGGCGACGATATTCCGCCGAAAAACAGTATTGGCTGAGTGAAAGTTATCTTAATTGTTTGTTGTTAAATCCCGATGACGGGGTGGTAAATTTCATGCGAAAAATTGTTACTAAATTAGATTTCGATTTTTGCGCCGGGATCGGTCGGTGGCGCGCTGTAATAGGTTCCACAGTGGACGGGTATTTTCGGCTCGTTTTTGTCTTAGCGGCAATTGCGATTTGTTCTGTTTTGTCGATAGCAAAGGCTGGAGCCGAGTTTTTATATGCGCCTCAAGGATGCGAGTTCGCCATAACATTCCCGGAGAAACCTGCTGTAAATACCAAGGGATACAAGGATCGATCAGGAAACCCCGTCGGTCTTTCCGTCGCTGAAATACGTTTTCTAGGCGCGGTTCTGCAAAGCAGCTGTGAAGCCTATCAATCGATAGCCCCCTTCGTGACGCTGCAAGAGGCGGATATGGAGGCGCTAATCCGAAGGCTCGCAAAACGCATGAAGTTGCGTGATTTAAAGTTGAGCCACCGGCCCAGCGACCATGAAAAAGCCTTCGATGTGGAATACCAGTTGAAGAGCGGTAAATCCGGCTATCCGGATTTGTTGGGAAAGGCTGTTTGGGTGTTTGGCGACAGATCCAGATTGATTGCGGAAATTGTTGTTCCGACCACGACCAGGGATGGGGAGACGAAAAGGAAGGATATGATCCAAAAATTCTTTGGCTCGATTTATAGAAAATAGATACCAGAAACGGTTTAAGCCGCGGAGCAGCTTGCGGTATTATACGATTTTGGCTTGAATAAATGTTTTTTCATTAACATAATTGGACAAAATAATAGTGTTTAGGTATGGGGATTGGGAAAATGGCAGCATTGGCTGTAATTACGTCGATATTTTTAACGGGTTTTGGGCTGGGTTACGTGATGCGATCGTGGGTTTCCCACCGAAATCGTGTCGGGCGCTGGATTTAATCGGCTAATTTTAGTTTATTTATCCAACAATCATTTTAGTATATTCATCCAACAATCCAGGTTTTGGGCCTTCAATTGGCGACATAATTTTCGGGCCGAAACTTCGCTTTTAAATCTACCGACCAATATTCGGACCCATTTCCGCCCGCCTGCCGGCGGGGCGTAATCCAAATAACGGACTTTCAATGCACCCAATATATTTGGCACCGCCGGGAGCATAACATTTTCGTACGCCCGTTTTGCGCCGAGTTTCGTGCGAAACGCGCCGATCTGAACGCCGATTTGTCCGGCCGCCTCAGTTTCGGGCGGCATCATTTTGGGTATTCTTTTCAACTCAAATTTCTGCGCACTTTTTTCCGTTGACACATCAGAATTTTCGGCCCCCAGCCGCGTCGATGTTTGTTCTTGCACGGGCGGCGTCAACGTCACGGCGGCCATCGGCAAGGGCGGCGTATTCTCGGCCCTCATGGTCGGCGAGGCTGTGGTAAATGATACCAGTTCCTTGGTCATTGATCTAAAACCCCGCGAACGCTTTTGCAGAACGAAATGACCGATCGCAGGCGCGAAATAGAGAGTTTCGAAAAAGCTATCCCGCCGACAAAATATCTCGAAGGTTTTAAACTCGCCCGCGCTGACCTTGATCACCGGATCATCCAAAACTTGGCAGGTTTGGATTGACTGTTTCGGCGTGTTGCCCGGGCTGGTATTCGTCACGCCAAAGCGGACATAATTGTCGATCGCCAAAGGAAACAACCGCTGGGCGCCGGGTGAGACGGTGCGCACGATTACACCTTCGCGCAGTGGTGCTAAATGGGGCGTCCGCGCAGCGGTCCAGGATTTACCCTCGTCGTTACTCCATTCCACCGATGTAGCCGATACCTTGGTGACTGTTTCGGTGATTAGTTTGCCGCCGCTGGCGTAAACAAACCGATCGCCGGCAGTGTATGTCGGAATTGGCGCCGGCGATTGCCAAACCCCTCCAGGGATATTTTTATCCGTATTCGCGACAAGCGCGTCGACCGGGACCTTGTCGGAAGAACAGGACGCCAGAAAAATGGCGACAATTATGGATAAGCCGAATTTGGAGGCGATCCCCTCATTCGAGAGGACATCAAATTTAAATATTTTAAAATCGATCAAGCCGCAGGCCATTATTAAATTAAACTTATCTAATGTAATATTTATTAAGTATTAGGTTTAGATTAGGTTAATTAGAATACTTGTGTCCTACGACGAATAATAATTATTTCTTGCTTCAACTGTGGCAAACGGGCTTTTTTTCGATAAATCCCCAGCCAAAGACATTGTCCTTCCCCTTTTTACCCAAATCAGCCGAGGCGCGCGCAAACTTTGTGCGTATTACGTCAATATTTGTCTTGCCTGCCGCCGCGGCCACTTCAATCGCGGCCAGCGCGGTCAAAAAAGGTGCGGAGAAGGACGTGCCACTTTGATAGCCGCCGCCGCCGCCCGCTTCGGCCGTGTAAAGGCGGACACCGGGTGCAGCGAAGTCGATATATTTGCCGGTGTTGGCCCATTTATAAATTTCCTGGGTGGATCCGTCGGCGGCGGTTACGGCGGTTACCGCTAGGACGTTGGAATAGGCAGCGGGATAGGCCGGCCTATCGTCGCGGCCCCAATTACCCGCTGCGGCGATTACAACCACGCCGGTTTTTTCCACCTTCTCCAACGCTTTGCCCATAACGATGTTGTCGGCGCCGGCAACGCTGAGATTGATAGCATGAACGTGCTTGGCGACGAGCCAATTCAGACCCACAATCATGGCAAAGGCATTGCCCACCAATTTTCCTGTTTGGGTGTATTCAAACATGTTGACTGCCTTCAACTCGGCGCCGGGCAAAACCCCGCCTAAGCCACTGCCCGTTAGCTTGCCCACCAATATGGACGCAACGGCCGTTCCGTGCTTGGCATTACCCTGTTTTCGTTTTTTGTTGTGGAACGAGCGGAATTCAATTTTCCGATCTGCAAGCGCTGGATGGCGTAAATCGATACTGCTATCGATCATGCCGATGCGCACACCTGTGCCACAGTTTTGCGATATATCCTGCCAGCCGATTGCGGCGCGTGTCCGCGAAACTACAGCATTCAGCTTAGCCGACGCGTCTACGGCGGCGCCGCGTTCGGCCGATAAATCAAAGCGGTGATTGAAGGCGATGAAGGCGCCCGGGAAAAACCGGCGCAGCCGGTTGGCGGACTGGGCCATGTCCGAACCTGAAGGCGTGCGCAAACGGTAGGCGGTCATCGAAAGAGCCTCCAGCCGGGTGCGCTCCAATATGGTATATCCGAGCGCTCGCGCATTGTCTTCGAAGCCGCTGGGCGCATTGACTACGATTAATTCATTGGGTTCATATTCGCTATCCCGATCAAAATCGCTTCGATCCTGACCAAAACCGCCTTGCCCCTGCTGGTTCTCCAAAATCGCATTATAGGCTTGTGTTTTGAGATCTAACCGCGCGACGGGGCGGGGGACAGTTGTTTTGAAAACCGCGGCACCGGATTTTGGACGCACCGTTACCTTTGGCGGGACGGGCATACTTTTGCTATTGGCAACTGAAGTGCTGACACTGGGATTATCCGATCCCGTGGCATGTTTGCTTTTGTCGTCTTTGTAAACTTTATAAACTAAAATACCGCCGGCAACGATAATGATGCCGCCTAATAATATAAATAAACGATACATTGCGTCTATGTCCCACCAATTAAAATTTAACGCACTTTGCAAGTTAACAGATAGGTGCAAATTTGACTTTTCTCCAGTAAATAGATGCGCAGGAATCTAATTTTACTGATTTCTCTTTTCGATTTTGTCGCTGGTTAATTTCCACATAGCATCGAATACGGTCGCTTGGGGGTTTGATTCGCACCACTTCGATACCCAGCCCAAGGTGATCGGGAGCGTCATTTTGTAAATATTATCGCCGCTTCCATCGTTCATGGTTTGCATGTAGGCGGCTATCCAGGCCGGAACAGCTTCCACCTTCATCGCTGCCGCGCATTGAGTATCGCCTGGCGAAATGTCATTTCCGCCCGCCTGTGCTGTACCGGTCAACAGGATTGCTACAAGCAAGTATTTGGAAAAGTCTCGCATGGTTGCATCATAACCGAACATTCCCCTGATGGTAGGGCTGAGTTCACCAATATTCATTTTGGTTGGCAAACAATACGGTAGAAAGAGCCTGTTCCGGGCCTACTGGATGATGGCAACAATTGATCTAGAATTAAGACTCCACAAACCTCTCGGTTTCCCAGTTGTACCGAAAATGAATAAAATTCACCGGCAGCACCGCCGGAAATTCAAAGCTTACCGAGCAATTAATTTGGACTGGCGTTTTGATTTGGATTTTCAATTTCTGGTTCGGGAACGCTTTCGATTGTGTTCGTATCTGGGCCCGATGCTGCTTCAAATGCCGCCGTGTCGTTTGTTGAACCGCCGGCCGCGGCAACGACTTCGGTCGTTGAAGCGATAACAGTCGAAACATCTGCGCCGACATCACCTGCTGCACTAACCGCGCCCAGCTGGGAAGCGACGCCGACCGCAGCAACATCCAGACCAGCATTTCCCGCGGCAGAGACCATTCCGGCACTAGAAGCCCGCGCGACCCCGGAAACATCAATGTTGGCTGATGCTGCGGCACGCACGGCGCCATCGGAGGCGGCGGCCACAACTTCGGCGACATTACCGCCGGTTTGTACCGTACCGGCAACCACACCACCGGCCACTGCTTGAGTAATTGCATTCACATCTGCCCCGGCACCGACGGCCCCCTGAACGGCGCCGGATGTAACCGCCTGCGCAGCATCGGTTGCGCTGACGGCATTATTTGAAGCGGCGCCAACTGTCGCGGATGCTGCAATTGCACCGGCGGCGCTTGGATTTGCACCGACTGCCGACTGGATAATAGCGGAAATTTGATCGGCGGATTGAGCGTTTTCTGAGGCACCTGTTATGACAGTAGCTGTGCCTGCTGCCGTATTGGCTTTGTTTTGCTGTTTATCTTGCGCCGATGCTGTCGAAATTATTGCCACCGCGTTTGGAACCGTTGTTTGTGCCGCCGCGATAAATGCCCTCTGGGCCGCCGTCGGCACCGTCGCTGTTGATGCGGACAATAACCCGACATTCGCCGCCTGGGTCAACAAAGACAAACCGGCTGGCGGCGTAGCCGTTGTTGCCACCGTCGCCGGTGTAAGCCGCGCGGCTTGGCTTTGGGTGCTTTGTTGCAAAGTGACAGAAACAGCGTTTGCCACGGCATCGGCGGCCCGCTGCTCCGGACTGAGCGCTTGAGCCGCCGGCGGAGTGCCGAGTGTTGCCTGGACCTGCTGCAAAACTTGCGCCGTTACCGCAGGCGGCATTCTTTCCGGCCGCATCGGCGGCGTCGTTCGGCTGGGTGCCGCCATCGATTGCCCTTCATTGATCGAAGACGACCCGGCATCGTTCGTAAACGTTGCACTGCCGGAGGAAACGTGGAAAAAGGTTGGTACATTTGGTTGAATCACGCCCGACACTGCGGATCCCCGGATGCCGATGGCGCCGTTCGGTGTATTCAAAACCATGCTGGATTTCTTAGCAATAAACCCTGAAATATACCTGAATGTGCCCTGCGTCAGTGTCACCACTTTGATCGATGTGCCTTCGGCTGGATTGAACGCAAGTTCATCAATGACCGCTGATCCGTTCGCGCCGATTTCGAAAGTTGATCCGTCACGAAACTGAATAACGATAACAGAATCGTTCTCGGTCGTGATGTTTTCATTAAAGAAGATTTTTTCGGCCAAAATAATACGGCGAATTTTTTGCCCGGCTATCAGTCCATTAACGGTTCTCTCGACGGTAATTGAATGGCCCACATGGATTGGCGGGGTCGCGGCCTTAGCAAGACCATTCGAAAATCCTAGAACGGGCAAAAGTAATAAAAATAACTTTGCAATCCACAGGTTCGGTAAACAAATTTTCAAGACACCTCTCCCCTCGTTCTAATTAATGAAGAACGCCTATTGCCAACAGTATATTACTGAATAATGCCAATAGACAACGCCCCTGTAATATCCGAAAGGGTGTCAGGTCGGCTCAAACCCTATCCAAATAAAATCACGCCGGATACCTGAAGCTGCGATCTGTGCGTCGACCGGGCGGAATTAGATCAATCTAGATTTCGGTACACATCATTAAGTTTCTTAACGCGGCGAAAAAACATCACGAATTTTGATAAAAATTGAGGGCTTCTTCGATATAGTGTGACGGCCACGTTTCCGATGAACAGAATTAGAAAGGGCGGGCCTAGGAGAACGCCGGCGGTAATAAACCAGTTCAGATCGTTTTTTGGCACTATCTGTTGCCAATTCATCCCGGCATTTAACCAGGCAAAAGAAACAACCCCAACGACCCATACCACCAAAATTCCAACCCAGGTTCGCCCCAGATGAAGCAAGGAAATCCAGTCCTTCAATTTTAGCCCTCCAAGAACATGGTAAGAATTGCAATGTGCAAATTCATTAATAATACTGCGCAAAAAACCGAGCGATCAATTTATTTAGTTTTGGGGCAATTCCTGCTTGAACGAACGCCTCCCCTTTAGCGTTCTCTAAATTAGAGCCCAATTAAATTATTTTTGGGATGGAGGAGTGGCGGAGGGAGAGGGATTTTGGCATTGTCGAGCTTTCCGTTAGTTCGTATCAGGGTCTGATATTTAACGCGAAAACATCGGTCCCAAGCAAAGTAGGTTCAAATCGTGGGCATGCAACTACCTTAATTTGCTCCTCTGTGTGCCCTGCCTCTGCGCTTGAGCAACTGGCTCTTAATCAGCGGGTCGTAGGTTCGAGCCTTACATCGCCCACCAATCTTTTCAATGAGTTAGCTGGAAATTGCTGGGCCATTTTTCTATTGGGTAGCGTTATTGGGGATTCTAGGCAAGTTCGTTCCTGCATGTAGCAGGTTGTTAAACGGAGATTGGGGATCATCCCGCAAGGTGATTTTACCACTGGGTATCTCCGGCTAATTCAATGAACCATTCACTCTGTCCCTCAAAGTTTGCATCGGTTTGAACAGCAGGACATTGCGAGCAGAGATCAACGCCTCGGCGCCGGTCTTCGGATTGCTGCTTCGGAATTAAAAGTTCCGTTACGGTTAAAGAATTTGTGAGCTACATTGTTTGTCATGATCATTCTCCATTTGAGGGGTAGGGTCTGTATTTGATGATCATGAGGTTAAGGTTGATTTACGAGGACCGCTTAAAGATTGCCTCAAGATTTCATTAAGAAGCCCTATATTTTGTTAAAGATTGTTTTTTCAAATTGAGGTTCACTTTGGCAGATTACCAACCCACGCTTATTCAATTTGATGAGTTCACAATGGATATTGACACTGCCGAACTGCGCCGGGGAAACGATGTCATTAAATTGGAGCCGCAGGTTTTTGATCTAATCCGCTATTTTGCAGAGAATGCCGGGCGGGTTGTGTCCCGCGA
>JABMOP010000455.1 GCA_013204125.1 Rhodospirillales bacterium
GTATATTGTCATAAGTTATTGACAGTTAAGTTGTCAATTTGAGGTGTTAAGATGGCTGATGATATGGATACTTATCCGGACAAGCAGATGGATCGGGCACAAGTCGTCATCCGCCCGCCCTTGCTTTGGTTCAGTTTAATTTGCGTAGGCTATGGGCTGGACTGGCTGATCCCCGCCGGCTTTATGCCGTCAAATTTGCCCAATATCTGGGTCGGCGGCGGCGTATTTGCCTTGGGCCTGGTTCTCGCTCTTTGGTCATTTCGCCAGTTCAGAGAATTTCGCACCGACGTCGACACGCACAGCCCGACCTCCGATCTGGTCGACACCGGCCCCTTCGGTTTCAGCCGAAATCCGATCTATTGCGGCATGTTCCTTGGCATTGTCGGCATTGCCATCGGCCTTAACACATTATGGATTATCGCCGGTCTCGTCATCTGGTACCCGGTCATGCGCTATGGCGTCATCGGCCGCGAAGGAGCTTATTTAGAAAGACTGTTCGGCGCCGACTACATCGCCTACAAGTCCTGCACCCGCCGCTGGATTTAGCCGTCTTCGCTTTCCAGCCCAAATGTGCCGAGGATCTCCATCACGGCCTCGGGGCCGTAAACACGATGGGCATCAAAACCAGCCTGTTTGGCGGTCGCCACGTTTTCCGGGCGGTCATCGAAAAACACCACCTCCTGGGGCGGAAATGGTAGGCACTTAGCAGCCGAATTATAAGCCGCTAAGCCGGGCTTACGCTCGCCAAGTTCAAACGACAATATCTTGGTGGCAAAATATTTGTCGATTTTCAGCTCATCGCACAAGCTCGCCCAATGCACCTCGTTGGTATTGCTGAAACAGGCTACATGAGTGAGCGCCGAAAGTCGGTCCAGAAGATTCTCCGCGCCGGGGAATAATCCCCGGTTACAGTTGAGGAAACGGTCCATGAACTGCTCGGCGGAACAGTCGAGGCCCAATTCTGCGACCATCGCCCTGCCGAATTGGGACGTGCTGATTTTGCCTTTCTCAAATTCGTCGATAGCCGCCGTCGCGTACCAAGCTTCGGCAAGCGACGTATCGACGCTACCGGCACTCAATCCCGATACCACGCTGCCCATATCCACATCGATAATGACCCCGCCAAGATCAAACATTACGCATTGGGGTAATTTGGTTTCGCTCATGTGCAGACCCTTACTAGGAAGCCGACGGAGCCTAGAAGAATACGTTCACTCCGACAATCGGGCAATTTTCATGGACGAATGGCAATTTTGGGGCGAATATCGGAATAAGAATAATAACATCAGGGAATATCCGCCATGACCACGCAAGCAGAAGCCGAAACCCTTACCCGCGTCGGAGCGGGAACGCCGATGGGCGAAATGATGCGGCAATATTGGTTGCCGGCCCTTAAATCATCGGAACTTGTCGCCGACGGCGATCCAGTGCGCTTCATGTTGCTCGGCGAAAAACTGATCGCCTTCCGGGATTCTTCCGGCCGCGTCGGTGTCATGGACCACCGTTGCCCGCACCGCTGCGCTTCGTTCTTTTTCGGGCGCAACGAAGAAGGCGGTATTCGCTGCGTCTATCATGGCTGGAAATTCGACGTCGAAGGTAACTGCGTCGATATGGCCAATGTGCCGCCCGCCCAAGATTTCAAACACAAAGTGAAGGCCAAAGCCTACAAGAACGCTGAGCGCGGCGGCGCCGTCTGGGTCTATATGGGGGCCCAGGAAAATGCACCCGAACTGCCCGATATCGAAGCCACCTTGGCCGATGAGGATGAATTAAACGTGGTCTTCATCCAGCGCGAATGCGGTTATCTTCAATCCTTGGAAGGCAGCATCGATACGTCCCACGCCGGTTTTTTACACAGCGAACTTGGCGGTCGGACCTCGTTTGATCCAAAATCTCCCGATAAGCGCGGCGATTTCATCCAGCAGCCGGAATATGAAATCACCAAAACACCCTGCGGCACCGCCTACGGCGCTTATTATCCGGCTGCCGATGGCGACAATTACTGGCGCGTCGCCCATTTTATGTTTCCGTTCTGGACATTGTCACCGACCGGCCCCATCGACGGCCATATCGCGGCCCGCGCCTGGGTGCCGATGGATGACACCCACACCATGTCGGTCTATTTCGGCATCACCCGTAAAAGGAAAGAGGGCAGCAACCGATTGCCCGGCGGCGTTGCTAATTTTAATGATTTCGAACCCAACACAACCGATTGGATGGGACGCTGGCGCACCGCCGCCAATGCATCCAATGATTACCGCATCGACCGGGCCAAACAAAAATCTGAAAGTTACTCCGGTATCGCCGGATTGATTTTGCAAGATACGATGGTCACCGAAAGCA
>JABMOP010000456.1 GCA_013204125.1 Rhodospirillales bacterium
CGCCTATACAGCGATCGCGGCATCAATGTTCCGATGCCCGGCGAAGGTGGACAGCAACCGAATGCCTGATAGATTAATTTGTATCGAGGCGGATTAGAGAATGGCAGAACAAACATCCGATTTAGAGCCCGCACCGGCAGGCGGAGTTCCTGCAGAGGCCATGGATGATGCGACGCAATCAGGTGCATTGGTCGAAGGTAGAATACACTCAGCCCCCCCCTCCGTCGCCGAACAGGCCATAGGAGATTTCGGTGGCGATATTCTCGGGCGGGTTTGGGAATCTATCCGCCGCGGCGATATTGCGATGGCAATGGGCGTTATGGCCGTATTGGTCGTCCTTATCCTGCCAATGCCCAGCTGGTTGCTGGATATAAGCCTCGCATTTTCCATCATGTTCGCGGTGTTGATCCTAATGACCGTGTTATTCATGGAAAAGCCACTTGAATTCAGTGCATTTCCTACCATTCTGCTATTGGCAACGCTGGTTCGCCTGTCGCTCAACCTCGCGTCAACGAGATTGATTCTAGCCAATGGCCATGAAGGTACGGGCGCAGCGGGCGAAGTTATCCAAGCCTTTGCCGGTTTCGTTATGGGTGGGAATTTTGTCATCGGTATCATCGTTTTCGGCATCCTAGTGATCGTCAATTTCGTTGTCATCACTAAAGGCTCATCCCGTGTCGCCGAAGTTGCTGCGCGGTTTACTTTGGATTCCATGCCCGGCAAGCAAATGGCAATCGACGCGGATTTATCTTCAGGGCTAATTGACGAGAAAGATGCCAAGGACCGCCGTAAAGAATTGGAGGACGAGAGCACCTTTTCGGAGCCATGGACGGCGCCGCAAAATTTGTGCGTGGCGATGCTATCGCCGGTTTATTGATTACCTTCATCAACGTGATCGGCGGCATTATCATTGGCGTTGCACAGCGTGATATGAGCTTTTTGGGTGCCGCCGATACTTTTACCCGCCTGACCGTCGGTGATGGACTGGTTTCGCAAATTCCAGCACTTATCGTATCCACCGCAGCCGGCATGTTGGTAACCAAAGGTGGAGCGAGCGGCCCATTGGAAAAGGCCGTGTTCAGTCAATTGGGCGGCAAATCCAAATCCATGGGTATGGTATCATTTCTACTGACAGCACTGGCGGTATTACCCGGCATTCCGGCAGCACCGTTTTTGGTTATCGCCGCCGCCACCGGCTCTGTGGCAATCATGACTGGACGCCGTGAATCCCGCAAAATTGCAGAGCGACGAGAAATCGAAGCCGGGGAACAATCTGAGGCGATTCCGAGTACCGAGGAGCCAATTTCCCAAGTTCTCAAAATCGACCTATTACGCCTTGAATTGGGATACGGTCTCCTGGCGCTCATCAATGAAGGTCCGGAAGGCCAACGTCTAACCGACCAAATTAAAGCTTTACGCCGTCAACTCGCGGTAGAAATGGGGTTTGTAATGCCTGCCGTCCGCATCCAGGACAATATGCAGCTACCGGCTAACAACTATGTCATCCGCTCAAAGGAAATTGAAACCGGCGTAGGTGAGCTTCGGCCAAATATGCTATTGGTCATGGACCCGCGTGGCGAAGAAATAACATTATCCGGCGAAGCAACCATCGAGCCAACTTTCGGTCTTCCGGCCATGTGGATTCCCGTTTCATCTCGGGAAGAGGCTCTTTTTAGGGGCTACACCGTGGTTGACGCGGCTACGGTTATTACCACCCATTTGACCGAAGTTATCAAAGACAACATGGCCGATCTTTTATCCTACTCTGAAACGCAAAAATTGTTGGACGAGTTGGATAAGGATCATGCAAATTTGGTTTCAGATATCGTTCCTTCCCAAATCTCCGTTGGCGGCATTCAAAGGGTATTACAGAACCTGTTGCAGGAACGTATCTCGATCCGCGACTTGCCTACAATTCTAGAAGGTGTGTCCGAAGCATGTTCGCAAACGCGAAACGTAATGTTGATCACAGAGCATGTCCGTACTCGCATCGCCCGTCAAATCAGTGATGCCAATGTCAATTCCGAAGGGTTTGTCCAACTGGTTACATTGTCGCCGGAATGGGAACAAAATTTTGCAGAATCAACTATCGGAACCGGTGACGAGCGACAACTTTCCATGTCGCCGAGCCATTTACAGGATTTCATCTCCGCAGTGCGCCAAACGTTTGAGCGTCATGCTATGATGGGAGATATGCCGGTGCTTCTCACCAGTCCGAATATCAGGCCGTTCGTCCGTTCCATCGTCGAGCGGTTTAGACCGACCACGACCGTAATGTCGCAAAATGAGGTGCATCCACGTGCCAAAATAAAGACGGTTGGTCAAATTTAAAGATAACCAAAGGCGAGATTTCTTGACCTTTGGCCCAAGTTAAGGGGAAGTTATAAAAACACTGTCCTTGCGGGGTTAAGAGATCTGCCGATGGCTAATGCACCCACGACCAACACCGCCACCACTGCGCCCAAACCTAAGCGGCATAAGATGATCGCCATAGCATCAGGCAAAGGAGGGGTCGGCAAAACCTGGTTCGCCATCACGCTTTCCCATGCCCTTGCCAATGATGGGCGCAAGACGCTGTTGTTTGACGGAGATATCGGGCTTGCCAATGTCGATATTCAATTGGGCCTGATGCCGAAACATGATCTCGGCGCCGTGGTGTCGGGTAAGTTACCCCTCAATCAGGCAACCTTAAATTTCGAGGACGGTGGTTTCGACATAATTGCCGGTAGATCTGGTTCGGGAAATTTAGCCAACACCTCCCCCAATCGTCTCAGCGCGCTGGGCGAAGATCTGCTTTTGCTATCGCAAGCCTACGATAATGTGGTGTTGGACCTGGGCGCTGGTGTCGAGCGTACGGTTAGAAATTTAGCGAATTCGGTGAATACTGTTCTGGTTGTAACCACAGATGAACCGACGGCTTTGACGGATGCCTATGCCTTCATAAAAATAACCCATATGGAACGCCCCAACCTGGATATCCGCGTTGTCATAAATATGGCAAATTCCACGCACGAGGGCGAACGAACATACAAAACGATTCTCAAGGCGTGTGAAGGCTTTCTGAAATTTTCACCACCCCTGGCGGGAGTTATCAGGCGCGATCCGAAGGTGCGGGAAACGATTAAAAATCAAACATCTATCCTGACAAGATATCCGAATACCGAGGCGGCCAACGATGTCGGCACCATCGTTTCAAAATTATTCAAATAACCAAAGATCGCCTTTGTCCTATTAACGAGAGCGCACGAGTTGGCAAATGGATATATTCGCCCGACGCGGACACATAAAAACAGCACCCAATCCGGACCAAAAATTGGATTATGTTGTAACGCTTAGCGGTGAACTTGGCAGTGATGTACAAAATATTGCCGGTTGCCGCATCGAGATACGATATGTCCCGGACAAGCATATCCTCACCCCAGTTACCTTTACCCATTATTTGGATACATTGAATGCGTTTGATTGGACGCATCTCGAAGAAGCGGCGACAACCATACTAGATGATCTAAGCAATGAATTGGTGGCGCGGTGGATACAGGTCAAAGCATCGCGCCGGTCCGGATCCGAACATCATCAAGTGCTTCTCGAAGACAAACAGCCGCTCTGGAATAATCCGCAGCTTTTGGCTGGTCTCGGCCCGCTCTAAACCAAACTATTTTGTGGATTTCCGCCGCCGATATCGATCCTGACCAATTTCATCTAATACGCCTTGATCCTGGCGTTGGAGTTCATCATCTTCCAATTGGTCGCGAGATTCCTGAGCAATTTCAAAGACTTTTAAGTCGAGAAACTCTTCACGCATTTCTTCTTGCGCGATAGCGATTCTCTGTTCGGTTTCCGCAGTGGACCGTTGAAGTCGATGGCGCCTCTCGATTGCCGCCGCGGCGTACTGACCATACCCAAATCCAGCTTCCTCCGGCGCAGCATTTGCAACACGTTGCTCGCTGATAATTTCCTTTTCCAAACTATCGGCCTGGCGTTCGTATTCCTGTATTTCACCCAGTATTTCACCCAGGGTGCGGCGCTTTTCATCGACCATATAACGGTGTAACCGGATCACGGATTTAAGATTTTTTGCCATCAGATTTAGACTTCCGGCTCGATATTCATATCCAACAATTTGGCCAATTCCCGGTAGCTTTCACCCAGCGAAGTATTTTCGTTCTTGGTCTGGCGTAAAAAATTTTCGATTGCCGGGTTGTAGTGAATGGCTTCATCTACCTGTTGGTCCGAGCCTTGTCGATAAGCGCCAAGGCGAATCAGTTCCGACATATCATCATAAGATGAAACAAGCTGCCGCGCCCGATTAACAATGGCGTTCTCCATATCCGAATTGCAATCGGGCATAGTCCTGGAAACGCTGCGCAGAATATTTACCGCTGGGTATCGCCCTCTTTCTGCAATCGCCCGGTCTAGAACCACATGTCCATCAAGAATACCTCGAACCGCGTCGGCCACCGGCTCGTTATGGTCGTCACCTTCGACAAGCACGGTGAAAAGTCCGGTGATGCTGCCTTGACCCGTCATGCCCGGGCCAGCCCGTTCTAGTAGACGCGGTAGCTCGGAAAAAACCGCCGGTGTATATCCCCTTGTTGCCGGCGGCTCACCAGCTGACAGGCTAATTTCGCGTTGGGCCATAGCAAATCTGGTCACACTATCCATCATGCAAAGAACGTCACGATTTCTATCGCGGAAATATTCGGCAACCGCCATGGTCATATAGGCAGCTTGGCGGCGAACCAATGGTGGCTCGTCAGAAGTGGCCACCACGATCACACTGCGCTGCAATCCTTCTTCGCCAAGATCATCTTCAATAAATTCTCGGGCTTCGCGTCCACGCTCTCCGATCAGGCCGATAACGCTAACGTCTGAATCGGTATGCCGTGCCATCATAGAAAGTAAAGTCGATTTACCAACGCCTGAACCGGAGAAAATCCCCATGCGCTGACCCTTGCAAACGGTCAGAAATGCATTCATGGAACGGACACCCAAATCCACTTTACCGCCTACCCGCATACGTTTATGAGCCGGCGGCGGGTTTCGCTGCACTGTGTAGGGCGTAGCTCCAACGGGTATTGGGCCTTTGTCGTCAAGCGGGCGCCCAAAAGCATCGATCACACGGCCCAACCATCCTTCGTTGGGGTATATGACAGGCTCAGACGCGCCAACCATAACGCGGCAACCAAGGCCGATACCCCCCAATGTCCCGAAGGGCATAATGAGGGCGCTGCTTTCGCGGAAACCAACCACTTCGCACAAAACATTGCGCCCATCACGCGCTTCGATGGCGCAATGGTCACCAATAGAGATGCGACCTTCGACGCCATTGATTTCCACGAGCATCCCGAGGATGGATGTTACCTGCCCATAGACACTATGATCGGGAATACGGCCGATTTCGTTGAGAATATTATTGACGATAGTTGACATTGTTTAACGCCCGCCACTGCCCACCAAGGCGCAGCATTGTTAGCCCCATTTTGCCCCGCGAGCGCTTAAGGATTGGTTACTAGGACAAGCATATATTACAGGCGCAAATTGATTGAGCAATTAATTCGGCGCCGCTTGGCATTTTTCGGTCGGACTTATCCGAAGAGCTTACATTTGAGCCAAATTTGACAGGTTCGGCGATTAGAGAATGCGAATCAAAACCGAAATACGAATAATTCTCTATTTTTTAATTTTCCCGCAAAGTTGACTTTGGGTCACTAACCTATTGAAATTCTGAGGTAGAATACGCATATAGTAGTAAGTCTCGGAAAACTTGCAACAATTTGCGGTGCTGCCTATTGTTAACCTTTGTTAACACTCCCTGTTGTTAGCGTTCGTTAACAGGGACCCCAGCCTGACGGAAGTGAAGCCATGCGTGTCCTTCTCGTAGAAGACGATCCAACCACATCGCAAAGCATTGAAATGATGCTGTCGTCGGCCAGTATGGTCGTTGATGTGACCGACCTCGGTGAAGATGGGTTGGAAATCGGAAAATTATACGATTACGACATTATCATTCTCGATCTTATGTTGCCGGATATTGACGGATATGAGGTATTGCGCCGGCTGCGCGATTCACGCGTGGAAACACCGGTTTTGATATTATCCGGCCTTATTGAATCGGAAAACAAAGTTAAGGGCCTCGGCACAGGCGCAGATGATTACCTGACAAAGCCTTTCAATAAGGACGAATTGATTGCTCGAATTCATGCGATCGTGCGCCGATCCAAAGGCCATTCAGATTCCATTATTCGGTGCGGCAAGCTGGCGGTAAATTTGGATGCCCATACAGTCGAAGTGGACGAGAAGTCAGTCCACCTGACCGGCAAAGAATACGGAATACTGGAACTGTTGAGCCTGCGCAAAGGCACGACTTTGACCAAGGAAATGTTCCTCAACCATCTCTACAACGGAATTGACGAGCCGGAATTAAAAATCATCGATGTTTTCGTCTGCAAGCTAAGGAAAAAGCTGTCCAAGGCATGTGCCGATGAAATTTACATTCACACGGTCTGGGGTCGCGGTTATGTGTTACGCGAACCGGAAGTAGCGCCTGCAAAGTCCAAGAAACAAGCGCGCGCAAACGCGACCGCTTGATTTAGCAAACGCAGCCACTCTTTTATTTAGTTGAAATTGGTTAGACGCGTCGGCAGATTTAGTCGAGCGCGAGGACGGATGGGAGGGTTGCGAAGATTGATTCAGACTTTTTATCGTCAATCGTCTCGTAAACACCACGGAGCTTCGGGATCGGTCGGAATTTATCAGAAACTCCGAGCACGGTTTCCGCGCCGCCAAGATACAGAAGCCCGTCTTTGGGTAGCATTTTGCTGACTTCCCCCAATATCTTACTCTTTGCTTCCTGATCGAAATAAATGAGGACATTTCGGCAGAACACAATATCGAATTGCCCGAGGGTCTTCGGATCATCTAGAAGATTGAATTCCCGATAATTGATCATGGATCGTATATCGCTATTTATCTGCCACGACTCTTCATGCTTTTCAAAATATTTGACCAACAGTTGGACAGGCAGCCCGCGCTGTACTTCAAATTGGCTATAAATGCCGTTTTTCGCCTTGTCTAAAATTTCAGTGGAAATATCGGTTCCAAGAATGCTGACTTTCCAGCCGGCCAGCTTCGCTTCCATCTCACGCAAAATCATAGCAAGCGAATAGGGTTCTTGGCCGCTGGACGCTGCGGCGCACCAGATACGAATTCGTTTAGTCGTCTGGCGGGTTTCTATGAAATAAGGCAATAAAATATCACGAAATATATCGAACGGCTTAATGTCACGGAAGAAGAAAGACTCGTTGGTTGTCATCGCATCAACAATTAATTTAACGAGCGTCGGATCTAAACCGTTGCGTACCTTAGCCACCAGGTCATCAAGGCTGTCCAGCCCGCTCTTACGAGCGACCGGGGTCAACCGGCTTTCGAGCAGGTAAGATTTTTCTTCCGTAAGCACTAGACCGGATTCACGCTTAACCAAATCTCTTAAAAAGGCAAAGTCATCTGATGTCATCAGATACCCCTCCCTAATTGTCCGGCGACATAGGGGCCCAATTTTTCAATTGGTAATACTTCTGTACAAATTCCTGCCGAAGCAACAGCGCCCGGCATTCCCCAAACAACACTCGTATTTTCATCTTGCGCAATCACGCGGCCACCGGCAGCGACGATACCTTCGCCGCCTTTCAAGCCGTCATATCCCATCCCTGTTAATATTACGACCAGCGCTTTGGACCCGTAAATTTTGGCAATGCTGTCGAGCATGGGATCGACCGCTGGGCGGCAGTAATTGACGGGCGGATTTTGGTTAAGGCTAATTCGCCGGTCGTTACCATCCTCTTCTAGAAGCATGTGAAAATCACCGGGTGCGACATATATATTGCCTGGCTCGATAATCTCGCCATGCTTGGCTTCCGCTGCCGGAACACCGGCAGATTTAGATATATGTTGCGCTAAAATTTTGGTGAAATTAGGCGGCATATGCTGGGTCACCAGAACCGGAATATCAAAATTTCCGTCGAGTCCTTTGAAAAATGTCATCAAAGCCTGCGGACCACCGGTCGAACTGCCAATCACAAGAATTCGCGGTTTTACGACTAATCTAGGCGGTGGGCGCAACGAGACCGGCGCACCGTATTTAATTGAGGGCACCCGGGATTTGCCGGCATCGGCCACACCGGTGACGGCACCTTTGGCCAACTTCGATTGCCCAAGAACCTTTATTTTTTCTAGAAGATCTTGTTTGAAATCCTTGCCACCCGTCATTTCTCGCGACGTCGAAGGCTTGGTAATGTAATCGGCTGCTCCAGCCTCAAGCGCCTTGAGACTGATCTCAGCATTCTTCATGGTCAAAGCCGAAGCCATTATGACCTTGGTACTGGGACTTGCTTCCAATATCTGAGGAAGCGCGCTTAATCCGTCTAACACAGGCATTTCGATATCCAATACGACGATATCGATGTCGCCCGCTTTAACCCGTTTCACGGCTTGGCTACCATCGGATACCGTAGCAGCCACTACCACATTGGGATCGTCCGCCAGCATGCGCGAAATCAACCCACGGACAACGGCAGAATCATCAACAATTAAAACATTGATGGAGGAATTAGAATTGTTCAATTGTCACGACCCAATATGCCAGCAAATTCCGGCGCAAAATAAAAAATTAGTAACCGCCCCCCGGACAGCGCAGTTAAAGCAACCCTACTTGCGCGAACTTTGCTTGAATTATTTCACCATCGAAGGGTTTCATAATATATTCGTTGGCACCCGCTTCCATAGCCTTCTGGATGTGATTGACATCATTCTCCGTTGTGCAGAATACGACGACAGGGTGATCACCGCCCGGTAGCTGACGCAAATTTATCAAAAAATCGATGCCATCCATAACCGGCATATTCCAGTCGAGTAGCACCGCATCAGGCATTTGCGCTTCACAAGCATCCAACGCCATCTGCCCATCGCTGGCTTCTGATGTCTCAAAATCCAATTCTTGAAGGATTTTTTTTGCCACCATTCGTATGACTTTGGAATCATCTACAATTAAACAAGATTTCATGGTAATTCGAATCTTCCAATCAAGGGTTGGCCCACTTTGCTTATAGTTCCATCTAAATATTTTGGAACCCGTAAATTTCGTATTCGTTAGGCTGACCGTCTGGCCCCACAAGATAACAGGAACTGGATTTTAACTGCGGCTTGATGCCCCAACATTTTGTGCCAAGGAATCGATCAAAGCATCTCTGTCAAATTTTGACACATAATCGGTGAATCCGACTTCACGGCCAAGCTCAAAATCCTGTTCCCTGGCGTGAGCAGAAAGTGCAACCAGTGGTATATCTTGCCACGGCCCGCTCTCACGGACGGTTCGCGCGAACTCGAACCCGTTCATATCCGGCATTTCTATGTCGCTAACTATAACGTCAAACTTATTGCCCTCATCGCGTAATTTAAGCGCATCGGACGCACGCTCAACCGTCACAACATCGTATCCTGCAACCGACAACAACGGCGCCATCAAATTCCGGAAAAAGCTACTGTCATCCACCAAAAGAAGATTTCGTTTAGCACCTCTGAAA
>JABMOP010000457.1 GCA_013204125.1 Rhodospirillales bacterium
CCAGATATTCATATTGAAGAATTAACCCAACGGCTTAACCCCGATAACGCCGCTTCGATCATCGGCGAATATGACATCGTTGCCGATGGAAGCGATAATTTTGAAACGCGGTTTTTGGTAAACGACACCTGCTACGCCCTTAAAAAGACATTGGTTTCTGCCGCTATTTTGCGCTTTGACGGACAATTGAGCACCTTCAAGGCGTACAGCGGGGACGATCATCCCTGCTACCGCTGTTTGTTTCCGGAACCGCCGCCGGCGGGCCTGATCCCAACATGCGCCGAAGCGGGCGTTCTGGGCGCGCTTTGCGGCGTAATGGGGTCGTTGCAGGCGGCAGAAATTTTAAAGGAAATTACCGGCGCCGGGGAAAGCCTATCTGGTTCATTGCTGATCTTCGATGGATTGAGGACCGATTTCCGCAAAGTAAAAGTGCACCCCGATCCCAAATGCAAGTTGTGCGGATCCGGCTAATCGCCGCCGACAGCGGTTTTTTATTTCAGATTGGGAAGGACGCGGTCAGGCGGTTTATGACCGTCGATGAAGGTCTTTACGTTGACGATCACTTTTTCGCCCATATCAATACGGCCCTCCAGCGTCGCGGAGCCCAAATGAGGCAGCAGAACGACGTTTTCCAACCCCATCAAATCAGCATGAACGGTCGGTTCGTTCTCGAACACATCCAGCGCCGCGCCACCGATGTCGCCGCGTTTTAAAGCGCCGGCCAAAGCCGCTTCATCGATAATGCCGCCCCTGGCCGCATTCACCACAAAACAATGGGGCTGCAACATCGCCAATCGTTTTTCCGATAACAAATGATGCGTATCCGGCGTCAGCGGGCAATTGACCGACAATATATCCATATGCCTGATCATTTGATCCAAATTTTCCCAATAGGTGGCTTCGAGCTCCGCCTCCAATTCGCCACTGAGCCGCATGCGATTGTGATAATGGATAGCGATACCGAAACCGAGGGCGCGCCGGGCAACCGCCGTGCCGATGCGGCCCATGCCGATGATGCCCAGGCGTTTGCCGTTGATGCGATGGCCAAGATGCTGGGTCGGCGCCCAACCGTCCCAGCCGCCGGCGCGCAGCATCCGCTCGCCTTCGCTCATGCGGCGTGGGCCCATTATAATCAGCGCCATGGTTAAATCGGCAGTATCTTCGGTTAGAACATCCGGTGTGTTGGTAATCACCAGGCCTTTTTTATTGGCTGCAACTATATCAATGTGATTAACGCCAACGCCGAAATTAGCGATCAACTTAAGCTTTGGGCCGGCGCGGCTAATGATTTCAGCATCTATATTATCGGTGACCGTCGGCACCACTACATCAGCGGTTGCGAACGCCGCACCCAATTGATCCTGGCTTAGGGGTGCGTCTTCCAAATTCAACTGGGTGTCGAACAATTCCATCATACGGGTTTCGACCGCGTCCGGCAGCTTGCGCGTAACAATGACTTTAGGCTTCTCGGCCAAAGAACAATCCTCCCCATTTAATTTAGACGATCCGCCATACCAGCCCGCCCAATCGAAGTCCAGCGTCTCGCCACAGCCCTTTTACCGGGCAATAATGCGGGCGTGGCCAAGGACGGGGAATATCGATTATAATGGCGTCGGCATAAACGTATTTTTCAGGCATAAATTATGATCCATCCTATAGTCCGTCTATTTGTTTCTGTTCCGATTTTATTGGTTCTCCTTTCAGCCTCCCAGTTGAGCGTTGCGCAAGGTGCAAAAAAGCCCGGAAAATTACCATTACCGAGATATGTCTCGCTACGTGCGGACGAGGTCAATATGCGCACAGGGCCCGGCGTCCGCTATCCGGTTGATTGGGTCTATAAACGCAAAGACATGCCGGTCGAAGTCATCGCCGAGTTCGGCACCTGGCGTAAAATACGCGATATTCAGGGGGCTCAGGGTTGGATCCATCAAAGCATGCTGAGCAATGGCCGCTATATCACCGTGACCGGCCAAACTCGAACTCTGCGCCGGACGCCGGAATCCAATGCGCCGGCGGTTGCCAGGATCGAGCCGGGCGCAATTAGCCAAGTGGTGAGCTGCCCGAAAGATGGGGGTTGGTGTAAAATTTCGGCGGGCGACGTTGAAGGCTGGCTTAGGCGCGTCGAGATTTGGGGTGTCTATCCGCGCGAAATTCTAAAATAATTATTTATGGAAGTCGCCGGCTAAGGCGGCGCGGATTTCTTCCGGCACGACCGTCATGTGGCCATATTGGGGATGATTGATACCAACCAGAACGCGCGCATCCGGCGCGCAAAATTTTTGAATTTGGTCCGCTGTAAATTTGAAATGAACAAACTGCACCGATGAGGCCTTGCCGGCGGCATTGGTTCTATCGACATCCGATTCGGGATCAGAGGTGATTACATCATCGCCCAAATCAATCGTCATCATTTCTTCGACGCCGCCCAGAACGCCAAGCAATTGGGCGCGCCTATCAGGATCATCAATTTCAAACATGACCGTCGCCACCAACTCCTGGCCATTTGGCACCAAAGGATTATAGGCTTCCAGTTCGTCAGCCAATTGTGCTCCGCCGCCTTTTTCGACGCGCAGCATTTCTTGGATTTGATAAAGTATGGTGTCGAAGTTTTCGAAATAAAACGTCGCGTCCGGGCCGACATGCAGCCGCCGGTTTTTCTTTTTTCCCACCATTTCGCTGCGCTTGGATGCGCGCACAGCTTCGTAAGCGTCGGGCGCTAAAATATCGTCTGGGGTAATTTCGGTTTTAGTGCCCATCTTAAGTTCCTTCAATCCAAGCCATAGGCCAAGGCCATCAGCTGAATAGGATGTTGGTGTTCAGAAATTATATGGGCGCCACCATCCGATAGGCGTTCGATCCCTTGGACGATATGATTGCGCGCCAAAGGACATTCGGAGACGATAAATTTGGCGCCGCTTTCCATCGCCTGACGCGCCGCCGGGCGGCCGACTTTAATCCCCGTTTCAAAATTCTCTTTCATGATCCCCCACGAGCCGCCATGGCCCGAGCAGCGTTCGCTCAAACCAACTTCGGCGCCGGGGATCAATTCAAGCATGGCCTTGGCTTTTGGCCCCATATTTTGGGCGCGTGCATGGCAGGCGAAGTGGAGGGCGACGGAACCATCCAGTTCGGATAACCCTGGCGCCAGGCCTTCATTCGATGAAATATCGACAATATATTCGGCTATATCGAAAACAGATTTACTGAGACGCTGAACGTCGTCATTTTCGGGCACGATCAACGGGTATTCAAATTTCAACATCAGCGCGCAGGACGGCGTTAATGCGACAATGTCATAACCCTTATCAACCCATTCGACCAAATTGGCGGCGATGGATTCAGCGTTTGCGGCAACCCGCCTGATATCGCCTTGTTCCAATTGCGGCATGCCGCAGCACCCGGGATAGGCTATTTCGGTTTCGACACCGTTATGGGCCAAAACTTTACGCGCGGCGGACCCGATATCGGGATTATTATAATTAACGAAACAGGTGGCATAGAGCGCAACTTTGCGGCCGCGCGCGGGCGCTTCGGCGTTGACGGTTGGCGGCGGTAAATTTTCGAACAGGGGTTTATGAAATTTTGGAAGCTCGGCATCGCGGTGCACGCCTGCGACGCTTTCTAATACCGGGCGCGTAAGCGCATTGCCGCGCTTGGACGCCCAATTGGTCAAACTCGGCATAACCGCTGCCAACTTGCCATTGCGGTCGGTTTGGGTCAGTTGCCGATGGGCCACGCCGACCTTGCCTTCACCGAATTCCTTAACCCGGGCGCGCAGCATCAAATGCGGAAAATCGACGTTCCATTCGTGCGGCGGCACGTACGGACACTTGGTCAAAAAGCACATGTCGCAAAGGGTGCAGGCGTCGGCAACCGCCTTGAATTGTTGGCTATCGACGCCATCCAACTCGCCCGACTCGCAATCGTCGATCATGTCGAAAAGGCGCGGAAAACTGTCGCACAAATTGAAACAGCGGCGGCATCCGTGGCAGATGTCAAACACCCGCCGCAGTTCCTTGTCCAGGTCGTCCCTATCGTAAAACGCCGCATCGCGCCACGCTATTGCATGGCGCGATGGGGCTTCCAGGCTGCCCTCTCGCATGAACGTTTTCCCCGCTATGCGCAGGTTAATTAATCAAGTCCGTCCAGGGCCTTCTGGAAACGTCCGGCATGGGACTTTTCAGCTTTGGCCAGGGTTTCAAACCAGTCGGCGATTTCGTCGAAACCTTCTTCGCGGGCGGTCTTGGCCATGCCCGGATACATATCGGTGTATTCGTGGGTTTCGCCCGCGACAGCCGCCTTCAGGTTATCAGCCGTGGGGCCGATGGGAAGGCCGGTCGCCGGATCGCCGGTTTCTTCAAGATATTCGAGATGGCCGTGCGCATGTCCGGTTTCGCCTTCGGCGGTCGAACGAAACACGG
>JABMOP010000458.1 GCA_013204125.1 Rhodospirillales bacterium
ACCATATTCCGAGGCGTCACCTGGTTCCTCGCTTGCGAAATCTTGATCGTCGCGCTGTTGATCGCCTTCCCCCAAATCTCCCTATTCCTGCCAAGCACCATGGCGAATTAGAAACGGCAAATTAGAAACGGCGGATTAGACGCCGGATCGGAAAAAAAGGGCCTAGTATTTCTGCTAAGCCCTGTTTCGCAGATATTTGTATTTCGATTGGCGTTTCGAGAACTGTAAGCAATATTTTTAGGGTGCTGAAGGGTTTCACACCCTGCGTTGGTGAGTGCTTCGATCTGGATCGTTAGGTCTTGATCGGTGCATTATTGCTGTCAATGCCGGCTACGTTTGCATATGCACAATCCGCTGGTGACGATGTCATTAAAGCAGGTCCCGGCAACGACAAAATTGACGCAGGACCAGGTGACGACGTTGATACCAATGACTAATTCTTAAACTTAATTGTTCAAGGCGGGGTTACCCAAGGTACTCGGTAACCCGCCGATTTTCCTGGCAACGCTGGAAGCCCTTGCAACAGAAAATTGTTCGCGACCGCCAGCCTTCCGATCTTGGCGTGCAGTTCCTTTAACTCTGCCTCGGTCGGCGCCGTGGACTTGCCGCCACGGGAGAACACATCGGCTATACCCTTGACCGGCCTGGCGCTTCCAGGTGTTGACTTGGGTTGGATGAAACTGAGCTTCGCGGCAAACTCAGCGCGCCACACGCCAACAAATTGATGCTTCCATTCCTTACTGGAGCGATCAAAGCCGCTGTTGACACAGATACCCTCTTGAATCCTACAAAAACTTCGTTAACGTCTCGAACGGGCTCACAGTTATTTCACAAATGGCTATTGTTATGGAGATTTACTATGGACGCTTCAGACGACTTGATCTGTGCCTTCCTTAAATCGACGAACGGGCAGTGGAAGGAAATCGGCTGGCCTGAAATCAAATCGTGGAAGTCTGAGGACGGTTTGCTTTGGGTTCATTTGGACCGCAATGGCCCCGAAGCAATTGAGTATCTCCAAACATCTGCTGGGCTAGACTCGGTGGTCTCAGACGCATTGCTGGCGGACGAAAGTCGCCCCCGCGCGCTTGAGATCGATGATGGCCTTTTAGTCAATCTGCGGGGGGTAAATTTGAATCCTGGTGCAGATCCGGATGACATGGTTTCCATCCGGGTCTGGGCTCGCAAAGACCGCATTATCAGCTCCCGTCGCCGGAAACTCATGGCGATCAATGACATCCGTGAACGTATTGCAAAAAACCGGGGACCCAATTCTGCCGGTGAGTTCATCGCCGAGTTGTCGACGCGACTTGTCGAGCGGATGGCAGACGTTATTGATGATCTCGACTCAAACGCAGACGAACTCGAAGCTCTTGTGGTGACCGGTGAGCGGTCGGAAATTAGAGCAAAGCTCGCAGATATCAGAATGCAATCGATCAATTTACGGCGATATCTCGCGCCGCAGCGCGAAGCCCTGTCACGTATACAAAACGAAACATTTAGCTGGCTCGATACGCGGCAGAAGTCCCGTCTCCGCGAAGCTTCGGATCGGTTGATAAGGTATGTCGAGGACCTCGATTCAATTCGTGAACGCGCCACCGTCATTCAAGACGAAGTGATGAGCCGGTTTTCTGAAGAGATGAACAAGAACATGTACATCCTAGCAATTGTTGCGACGATATTGCTGCCGCTGGGATTTCTTACCGGATTATTAGGTATCAATGTAGATGGACTTCCCGGGTCCAAAGACACGCCGTGGGCTTTCAGCATGGTCATCGGACTTTGCGTTGCTTTTGTAGCGATTGAGGTTGGCATCATGAAAAAATTGAAATGGTTCTAATGCAAACGCTAAGTCTGCCGACCCGGCTAGATTCAATCGGATGGTAGAGGGAACCCTATAGGAATTACTCAGGACTTTGATCGAAGGCTTGAGAGAATTTGGGCTCGACGTCGTCGGCGCGCTCGCAATCCTCATTCTTGGCTGGATGCTGCCAAATTATTAGAGCAGCATTTCAACCGCAAAAAGCGCTTAGAAATCTATAACATAGAAAAAAGGAGTTGCGAATTCACAACCCCTTTTTGTTTGGGATATGCCCATACTGCTAACACCGTTTCATTGTAAAAACAATGGTTTGTGCTGAATATGTACATACGAGAAAATTCTATTTTTTGCTCTAAATAATTGAAAACAAATAGATACTTTCTTATCGTTTCAAGAACTGGAACGAACGGCGGGCTTTGGCGCGGCCGTATTTTTTACGTTCCACGACGCGCGAATCGCGGGTCAGGAAGCCGCCTTTTTTGAGCGCCGGACGCAAGGTCGGCTCGAAATAGACCAGGGCCTTAGAAATACCGTGCGAACCGCGCCGGCTTGGCCTGAAAGACCGCCGCCGACGACCGTGCAGACCACATCAAATTGATCGGCACTTGGGCGCTGGACCCGTTGCTGCTGGTGATCGGCGCGTCGCTGATTTATCTGGTGCTCGGCATGTTCTTGGACCCGCTTGGCATTTTGCTGATTACCTTGCCGGTTTTGTTGCCGATGTTCGAAGCCTTGAATTTGGATTTGATCTGGTTCGGCGTGCTGGTGGTCAAGTATTTGGAAATCGGCCTCTTAACACCGCCGGTCGGCTTCAATGTCTATGTGATTAAAAGCGTCGTCGGCGACGAGGTCGAATTGGAAACCATATTCCGAGGCGTCACCTGGTTCCTCGCTTGCGAAATCTTGATCGTCGCGCTGTTGATCGCCTTCCCCCAAATCTCCCTATTCCTGCCAAGCACCATGATGGACT
>JABMOP010000459.1 GCA_013204125.1 Rhodospirillales bacterium
GATCAGCAGATCCGGACGCGGCACAGCGCCGCCGGGGGTAAGATTGTTAAAGCCTTCGATCGCCCTGGCTATTTGTTCGGCGGAGCCTTCGCCCTGCACATTGACCGGCCAGACAAGTACATGGCGCGGGAAACGGTCACGAAGGCGGTGCAGGATATCGCGGATCACGGCTCCGGTCGGCGAAGTGACAACGCCGATGACTTCGGGAAGGTACGGTAAGTCCTGTTTCCGATCTTCATCGAACAAGCCTTCGGCCAGTAATTTTTTGCGCCGGTCTTCCAGTAATTTCAAAAGCGCGCCTTCGCCGGCGACTTCCATCGCCTCGATGACGATTTGATAACTGGAGCGCCCGGCATAGGTGGAAAGCCGTCCGGTGACGATCACTTCAAGCCCATCTTCGGGCGTCATACCGAGACGTCCGGCGGTGCCGCGCCAGCAGACCGCATCCAAAACAGCGTTCTCGTCTTTTAGGGTCAGATAGATATGCCCCGATTGAGCCTTGGTGCAGCGCGATATTTCGCCGCGCACGCGCACATGGGAAAAGGCGTCTTCGACCGTCCGTTTGAGGGACTGGGAAATTTCGCTGACCGAGAAAACGGGATTGTTTCCGCCTTCGGTTTCAATGTCCGGGGTTTCGTTCATGGTTCCGAATAATTTATGATAGAAGCGTCGCCCAGTACATAGCTGATTAGGCTTGGAGCGGGCGCATGGGCGCTGATATCCTTAGGGGAAGGCTTAAATGAATATATTGGTTATCGGCGGCGGCGGTCGGGAACACGCGCTCTGCTGGGCGCTTGCCAAATCACCCGCCGCAGAAAAAATTTATTGCGCACCGGGAAATGCGGGCATCTCAGAGGTGGCTGAATGTGTGCCGATCGGCGCCGAAGACATCGAAAACATTGTTCGATTCGCCAGCGACAACCAAATCGATCTCGCCGTTGTCGGGCCCGAAGCGCCCCTGGTCGCCGGAATGGCGGACCAATTGCGGGCCGCCGGTATTTCCACTTTCGGCCCCAATGCAGACGCCGCAATTTTGGAAGGCTCGAAAGCCTTCATGAAGGATCTGTTCGCCAAATATAATATTCCAACCGCCGCCTATGGCCGCTTCACCGATTATGACGCGGCGGTAGCCTATGTGCGCGAACAGGGCGCGCCGATTGTCGTTAAAGCGAGCGGCCTTGCCGCCGGTAAGGGTGTAATCATTGCCGATACAGAAGAGGGGGCCATTAATGCCTTAAGCTCGATCATGCAGGACAACGCTTTCGGCGAAGCCGGCGACGAAGTGGTGATCGAAGAATTCCTTACCGGCGAAGAGGCCAGTTTTTTCGCCCTGGTCGACGGCAAGACCGCCCTGCCCCTGGTCTCAGCGCAGGATCATAAAGCCGCCTTCGACGGCGATACCGGCCCCAACACCGGCGGCATGGGCGCTTATTCGCCGGCGCCAATTGTTACCCCCGAGATCGAAGCATTCATAATGGAGAAAATCATCCAGCCGACCATCGACGGCATGGCCGCCGAGGGCCGCCCGTTCACCGGCGTCCTCTTTGCCGGGCTGATGATTTCGAAGGGCAAGACAAAGGTGCTGGAATTTAACGTGCGCTTTGGCGATCCGGAATGTCAGGTTTTGATGGCGCGCTTGGAAAGCGATCTCGCCGAGGTTTTAAGCGCCGCCGCCGAAGGACGGCTGGACCAGATAAAGCTCCGCTGGCAGGAGGGGTCCGCCCTTACCGTGGTGATGGCGGCGAACGGCTATCCAGGCAGCTACCAAAAAGGCACCCTCATCGAAGGGCTGGACGCGGCAGGGTCAATGGATGGCGTTACGGTCTTTCACGCCGGCACCAAAATCGAGAACGGAAATGTCACCGCCAATGGCGGGCGCGTGCTTGGTGTAACGGCTGTCGCGCCAACAACCAAGGAAGCCCAGGCCAAAGCCTATGAAGGCGTCGATAAAATCAACTGGCCGGATGGGTTTTGCCGGCGCGATATCGGCTGGCGAGCAATCGAGCGGGAATAACGGCAATTAATATTACGGCAATAAAATGAGCGAGCCCGCATATTTACGGCCTTCCAGATCCCGGTGCGCGTCGGCGGCATCTTGAAGCGGATAGGTTTTGCCGATTTCGACTTTTAAGACGCCGCGGCCGACCAGATCAAATAATTCGGTGCTGGCGGCGGCCCGCTCTGCCGGTGTTTTTATGTGATCGGAAAATGCCGGGCGGGTCACGCTAAGCGAGCCTTTTTTCGCCAGCAGCAGGAGGTCCAAGGGATCCGGATGGCCCGATGCATTACCGTAATTGACCAATACGCCGTAGCGCCTTGTGCAGTCTAATGATTTTTCGAACGTATCCTTGCCGACACCGTCCAGGACCGCCGCAACACCCTCTGGAACAATCTTCTTAACCGCGCCGACGAAATCCACATCGCGGTAAAGGATCGCGTGATCAAGGCC
>JABMOP010000460.1 GCA_013204125.1 Rhodospirillales bacterium
ATTCCAGACTGTGCATGGCATCCAGCGTCGCCGGCCACAAACGAGCCTTCGGCGAAGACATCGTCCCCGGCGCTTACGAAGATATAGAACGTGCCGATCTCGTCGTTATCGCGGGCTCCAATCTGGCATGGTGCCATCCGGTTCTTTATCAACGCATGACCGAGCGCGAGCCGGGCGCGCCAAAACCGCGCATCGTTGTCATCGATCCCCGCCATACGTCAAGCTGTGCCGAAGCAGACCTCCATCTTCCCTTGGCGCCCGGCACCGATGATATTCTATTCAATGGCCTCTTGGTGCATTTGGCGCGCACCGGCAAGATCAATCAAGAATATGTGGGCGCATCTTTAAACGGTTATGATGAAACCCTTGCCGCCGCCGAAGCATCTGCGCCCGATGTCGGAGCGGTCGCCGCTGCGTGTAAGTTGGATGCGCAATCGGTATGGCAGTTTTATGACTGGTTTGCCCGCACACGGCGCAGTGTCACCCTTTACTCACAAGGCATCAATCAATCAAGTTCCGGCACCGACAAGGTAGGCGCCATCTTAAATTGCCACCTCGCTACGGGCCGCATCGGCAAGCCCGGCATGGGGCCGTTTTCCCTAACCGGCCAGCCAAACGCCATGGGCGGGCGCGAAGTTGGCGGCCTTGCCAACCAATTGGCGGCGCATGTTGATTTCGGCGATAACCAAAGTGCCGACGCCATTAAAAAATATTGGGATAGCCCGACCATTGCCGCCCAACCCGGCCTCAAGGCTATCGATATGTTTGAAGCGATCCATCAAGGCGACATAAAGGCCCTATGGATCATGGGTACCAATCCCGCCGTCAGCATGCCCGATGGAAACCGCGTCGCCGAGGCGCTTGCCGCGTGTCCGTTCGTCGCCGTTTCCGATTGTGTTCAAAACACCGATACCACTGATTATGCCGATGTCCTGTTGCCGGCCCTGGCCTGGGGGGAAAAGGAAGGTACGGTCACCAATTCCGAACGGCGCATTTCCCGCCAACGCAAATTTTTACCGGCGCCGGGCCAGGCCCGCGCCGATTGGTGGATCATTTCAGAAATCGCAAAGCGGATGGGCTTCGCCGCCGGCTTTGATTACCAAGGTCCCGCAGATATCTTCCGTGAACACGCAGGGCTTACGTCGGTGACCAAAGGGCCTAAGCGTTTATTCGATATTTCCGATCTCGCCGAAATCGACGACAAAGTTTATGACGGATTGAACCCAATTCAATGGCCGCTGGCCCGGGGTGCGGGCACGGCAAGGTTGCTCGGCGATGGTAAGTTCCCAACCAATGACGGGCGCGCAAATCTGGTTGCGATCACGCCAAAGGTGCGGGCGCCGACCGATCCCGATCGGCCGTTTATTTTGAATACCGGCCGGCTACGCGATCAATGGCACACCATGACGCGAACCGGCAATTCGCCCCGCCTCAACCAACACGCACCGGAACCTTGCCTTGATATCCACGCGAGCGACGCGGCGACAGCGGGGCTTGAAGACGGCGCCCTCGCCGATATCCAGAACGAGCGGGGCCGGATGATTGCGCGCGTCCGCGTAACCGATGCGCAAACGCCGGGAACCTTATTTGCGCCCATTCATTGGAGCGGACGCTTCGCTACTGAGGCGCGCGTCGCACCGCTCATCGCGCCGCTTTGCGATCCTATTTCAGGCCAACCCGAATTGAAGCAGACCGCTGTTTCCATTGGCCCACTCAAAGCCGCATGGCATGGTTTTGCCCTCTCCCGTAGCCCGGTTGAAATCGAAGGTGCCGATTGGTGGGCACGAAGCCGGGCGACAAACCACAGCCGTATCGAATTTGCAGGTAACACGCAGCCGGCTGATTGGGACCTGTGGGCGCGCACGGTGCTCGGCCAATTGCACGGCGGCGGCGAATGGCTGGCGTTCGGCGATAAAGGATTGGGCCGCTACCGGTTTGCCGTGCTGCAAGGCGGCGCTCTCCAGGCCTGTCTCTTCGTCTCCCCCGATTGGGGCCTTCCGGACCGCGGCTGGCTGGCCAGTCTCTTCGCATATCCAGAGCTTGATGGCGCCGATCGCATGGCCTTGTTGACCGGCGTGCCGGGCGTCCCGGGGTCCAATCACAGCCAAGTGATTTGCGCTTGCAACGGGCTTACCCGCGAAGTGATCGAAGCGGAAATTGATCGCGGCCATGCATCCGTTGCCGCCCTTGGCGCGGCAATCGGCGCCGGCACCACCTGTGGCTCATGCAGGCCGGAACTGGCCCAGCTTGTTGCCGAAAGACCAATGAGCGCGTTGCCCACCGCCGAATAAGGCTTGGTAAGCGCCGCCGATACGCAGGAAAGCACCTGCCCGTTAAGCAAATCGCAATCTTCTCCACCCAATTTTGTTAGGATTGGGTGGAGTGGCTATTCTGTTGCTTGAACGGCAACGGCTTCTCACACGTATGAGAATCAGATGATCGATACTTCTGAACAGCATCAAGAAGATACCCCCGGCGCTGAAATTCACGGTCGCCGAAGGCTGGCCCCGCTTATGTTGCTGGGCCTGGCTGTCATTGCGCCGATCGGCGGCGGGGCGTTGATTTGGAGCAAGCTGGTCATACCTTTGGCCGCCGCCGAGGACCAATTATCTAGCCTCCGGCCGGAACTGGCACGGGCAAAGACCGACCTCGCCGAGGCGCATTCCCAATGGAAAGCCGCGCGCGAAGAAGTGAACCTGCTCAAAAGCTACGAGGCCGCCGCTCATTTAAAAGACAAGACCGACAGCTTAAAGGCCGAGAGCGAACGACTTGAAGCCGAGATCGAAGCTGGAACGAACGCGCGCATGGCGCTCAACAATACCATTGCCGCACTTAAAATAGAGATCGTGAAAATTTCCCTAAATGCGAAAGAAGCCAATGCCCGGCTGGACGAAACGCGGTCTGAACGCGAAGACCTACTTCGCGATTTTAACAGCCGAAAAAGACAACTTCTTCTGATGTCCAAGCGCGCCGAAGAATTAAAAGCCTCGGTGCAAAAACAAAATGCCGCCGACAAGGTCATTAAAGCCCGCACCAACGAGCTAAAAAAAGAGCTTGATGCTGTCAAAATGGATGTCGAAGCGCTGGAGAAATTAGCCGAGGCGCAAAAAGAGGCGCTGGCCGCTCTAGGCGGCAGACTTTTAAAGGCGACCGAGCAATTGAGCGGCGAGCATCGGAAACTTGGGGAAACATCGGAAAAGCTAGAGAAATTCCGCCTCGGCCACTTGGAACGCTTGAAAGTCATCCGCCGGGAATACGTCATTATCGCCGCCCGCAACGCCGGGCGGAAAAAGGCGCGCTACCGGGAAATTGCCGAGGATGTGAACGCGGAGCTGAAAGAGTTGAAAAGCCAAAAGCTGCAGCCACCGGCCGAAATCGGCGAGCCCAAGGAAATTGCCGCCGAAATCAAAAAGCTTCTATCGGAATTGGAAACCCCAGTCGCGCCGCCTGAGTGAGCGGCACGCCGTTTTAGTGGGATTTCCCGCCGACCAGTTCGAGACGGATATAAGATAACTCTTTCTTGATTGCTTCCAGCGACGGCTTGTCGGGCGCGTTCAGCGCTTCGGTAATGATTTCCCGCTGCACTGTTTCAGGCAATCGTCCGATTTGTTCCATAAAAAGGAATTTGATGGAGGGGCGCACCGATTCTGATTTCAAAATCCCGAGCACCAGGCGTTTGCGGATGTCGATGCGCAAATTTCCGGCTTCCGACAGTTCGAAAAATTCGGTCACGAACGAACGTGGGTTGATCTCGCCTTCTAAAAGCAGCTTCAAGTTATTGCGCAACGCTTCGGTATAGCGTTTGCGGCTAAGCGCCACGAATTTATGCGCATTTGATTGAACCTTGCTGATGACCACCGGATCGAAATGGCTTTCTTTGACCATTTCGACCATTTGCTTAACCACCGGATGCTTGGACAAGCCGCCAAGCATCGAAAAGACTTCTGATGTTAGCCGCGTTTTACCGGCGAAGGGCGACATGCGCACGGCCGCGGCCACCGACAACGGAGAATCCGGATCACGGGTCGCCACCATGGCAAGCGGCAAAGGATCGTCATAATCTTGGAGATCTATATTGGTATTCAACAAAAGTTCGGGCATCAACAATTTATCGCCGCCAGGCGCGATCAACGGCTGGCTTTGCTGATATTTGTGCTTGAGATCAAGGGCGAGGTCGAGCCCACCTTGAGTGAATCCGAGAGAATTGGTCATTTATGCGCCTCAATATTACCACCGGGTAGGCATTGCGCCTGAACCCTATTTATATACGAACGGCTTTCTGCCATCCTTGACTGCTAATATGGGAAGTATTTATTGCCAAACTGTTTAGACCGGCGCAGTTTGACGGAATATTCGAAACTTCTTTCACCGCCTGCGCTCAATTAATTCGTTCTTTACGATTCTCTCAATTTTTTCCCTGCATAATGAGGGATTCCCCGATTTAGGTTCATAAAATTATGAATTTTACTTGGGTAATTCAAATAACGCTTTGAAATGAATCACTTATTCTTCAAAGCTCCCGGTTTGAAACCATAAAATCACGCCATTATCACCTAATCGCTCTCATAATTCGACTCTATAGTGAGTCAAATATGCCACAACATGTCGTATTTAATACAAAATGTAGACAACACTTATTGACGCCCTACTTCATTTAGCGTATTACGATTCCATGCTTAGTAAGTACAGAGTCAAGTAAAAAGACTCATTTTCATAAGCCGATTGTCCGGCAAAGCTAGGGGTAGCCAAAGAGATTAGTCGAAGGGGGTATCGTTATGTATACGATTTATTATTCGGAGCAGGATGCTCCGGGCGAAAAAAGGACCGGCATCGTGTCAGCGCCAAATAAGTCTGTAGCACTCAGAATTGCCGAGATGCAATTTACCAACTGCGTCATTCTGGATGTCATGGAATTATCGCCGCCCGAAGAAGAAACTCAGTTTCCGGGCGCGCGCTTTATCAAAGGAGAGTTCCGGCCCGTCGAACAATTGGACGAGGCATTTTAAAGCTCGCCCATGATATATTTACCCGCCGATTGTCTGGATCGGCCGGTAATGACCCACTCTAGCGCGGCCACGCCGCCGGAGAGGGTTTCGGGGGAAGAAGGATGCGGCTCAGCCTGGGGGAGCTGCATCCTCTCTTCCCTTTGATTTTTTAAAAATCCTTTTTAAGTTTCAGTGGAATTAAACTTGGGCAGCCCGCTTGCGTGGCGCTACATTCAGCGCAACTATCGCCCGAGGATTTGAAAATGGCTGCCATTTGCAGAGATTGCGCGGCGCGCGTTGATACTGGACCCGGCGAAGCGCCGCCTGCGCGTTGCCCGGATTGTTCGTCGCCCCGCCTCCTCGCCCACCCGGAATTGCACGATTTAACCATCGCCCATATGGATTGCGATGCATTTTACGCCAGCGTCGAAAAGCGCGACCGCCCCGAATTGGCCGATAAACCCGTGATTGTCGGCGGCCGGAAACGCGGCGTCGTTGCGGCATGTTGTTATATTGCGCGCCTTCACGGCGTCCATTCCGCGATGCCGATGTTTCAGGCCAAAAAAGCCTGCCCCGATGCGGTGATCATCCCGCCCGATATGGCGAAATACCAAAAAGCCGGACGCCATATTCGGGATTTGATGCTGGACACCACGCCGTTGGTTGAGCCCCTTTCGATTGATGAGGCGTTTCTCGATCTTAGCGGCACCGAACGTTTGCATGGCGGAAGCGCCGCCGAAACCCTTATCCGCCTGGTTCTCCGGATTGAAAGCGAGATCGGTGTTACCGTATCGGTGGGGCTCAGCCACAATAAATTTTTGGCCAAATTGGCATCTGATATGGAAAAGCCGCGCGGCTTTGCAGTCATCGGGCGCAGCGAAACCATATCACTGCTCTCGCCCCTGCCGGTCGGCGCTATCTGGGGCGTCGGCAAGACGTTGCAGGCAAAGTTATCCCGCGACGGCATCAAAACCATCGGTCAGCTCGGCAAATCTGATGAAAAAGAACTGGTCAGCCGTTATGGGGTAATCGGCGGCCGTTTGGCGAAACTCGCCATCGGCGAAGACCATCGGGCGGTCAACCCCCATGGCAACGTTAAAAGCGTTTCTGCGGAGACTACATTTTCCAAAGACATTAGAGGCCCCGATGGTTTGGCGGAACGTCTTTGGCCGTTATGCGAAACCGTAGCCGGGCGGCTCAAATCAAAGGGATTGGCGGCCCGCACGATCACTTTGAAGCTCAAAACATCCCGCTTTCGCACTCTAACCCGCTCGCACAGTCTTGGAATTCCAACCCAGTTGGCAGAAGTTCTGTACCAGACGAGCTATCCGTTATTGAAGAAAGCAGCCGATGGCACTGACTTTCGTCTGATCGGCATCGGCGCCAGCCAGTTTGCCAACCTCGCCGATGCGGATTTGCCTGATCTGTTGGACGAAAACATCACCAACTATGCCAAAATCGAACACGCCATGGACAGCGTACGCGAGAAATTCGGCACGCCGGCCATTAAAAAAGGCCGCTCGCTGCTTCGCGGCTGATACTTCGCTAACAGCCCGCCGGTTTCAAAAATTCGATCTGCTGCAACCTGGCCTCTATTACATAGTCTCCGTAGTCATGGCGCAGGCGCTCAACGACGCCGTTTTCCCGGTAAACAACGCCAAGTTCAAATTCGGGCGTAGTGCTACGGGAGCGGAACGGAAAGTAAGCAAGCTGCGCCGACCAATTGGGCACCCGGCGGAGCTTCTTCGCTATTTCGGGCGGAGCCCCGCTATCTTTTGCCGCCGGCCCAATTACGGCTGAGACCCGGTAAGGCTCGTCCGTGCTTGATCCTTCGAAAATGATCTTTCCGATAAATCCGCCGCCGGTCTTGGATTTTTCAATCAACGCCTGCATATGGCGAACAGGAAACAGGGTGCCCTCCGGCAGTTGGATATTTTCGGCCTTGGGGGTCAAGTACTCGGCAACGCCGGCGCCGCCGATCTGCTTAAGAACGGCAACGCCTTTGGCATCAATTTCTGTATGACCACCATTTTTCTGCACAACCCGAAACCGGAAATCCAGACCATTTTTTGACTCCCAAGTCCTTATGGTGCGCAAATTTTCCACTTCCGGGCCACCACCATGAGAGGTGCGCATCATGACGCTGGTTTCCACCGACCAGCCATCGCATTTATCGGCAATCTCGTACGACATAACGCCGCGCACCGATGTCGGGGCGCCGGTGCCGCCAGCCGAAGCGAGATGCATGCCATAGATCGCGCGGTGCGGCACGAGTTTGAATTCCCCCGCCGCCGACTGGGCCGAAATCAGCGCCGCCATAGCAAGGCTGAGCAATAAGTTTAAATACGGCCTGGAGGGACGATAATTCATATCAATATTCTAATGCTTTTCAGACCCCATGGAAATGGCCTTGGGAACTCCCAAAAGCCGTTCGAAGGCGCCCTGGTGAGCCCCGCCGCCGCGAATCGATACATAAATTCGGCCTCCCGCAAGCCGGTCGAAATTGCCTATCGGGCGGCGAATTTGGCCGATAATGGCTGATTTTAACTATTAGATAATGACTTTAACTCATTGATAACACTTTATTTTTACTTTTTTTAAAGCTGGCACAATGTTTGCGCCTTCAAATGGATAGAAATCCAGGTTTTGTCGATCGGGGTTAAACTCTGGTCGTGGAGATTTAAAGGCAGAACCGGAAGTAGAAAAGGAAATCTTCAGGTGAATACATTCGCGGCGGCGCCACCGATCAACAGCCAAAATAACCTACCCATCGGGACCAACATTTCAGACATCGCGAAACGGCTCAGTCTGGTTCTGCACAAATTCCAGCTAACCGGCAGAGCCGGCGCCCGTCCAATCGTCGATGACCGATCGCTGGTTGACGCTATGGAATTGATTTTAACCGAGGCGGAGTTCCTAAAAAAACAAGTGCGCGAACAGACGGATCGCATAATCTATCTGGAACAGCTGGCGACGACCGACGAGTTGACCGGCATCGCAAACCGCCGCGGGTTCGAGTTGGAACTTAACCGCACCCTGGCCCGGGCTTCGCGCCAGAACGAAGAAGGTGTACTGGTTTATGTGGATTTAGATGATTTTAAACCGGTCAACGACACCTACGGCCATGCCGCCGGCGATGAAGTGCTCTGCCGGGCCGCAGCGGTGCTCCTCGAAAATACACGCGATATGGACACGGTCGGCCGGCTGGGCGGCGATGAATTTGCCATTGTCCTGGTCGGCACCAACCGCGATGACGGCCTGGCCCGCGCCGAAACCCTGAACCGGGCGCTCAATCGTTCTTCTATCACATGGCAGGGACATAATATTCCGATTCGCGCCAGCTTCGGAATGCAGGCCTACCGCGCCGGTGATGCTGCCGCCGATCTGATGACCAACGCCGATGCGGCGATGTACAGCATCAAAGAGATGAAAGCATCGAGCGCAACCGGCGGGCGGCGGGCAAATCGCCAAGCTTCGCCTCTGGTGGCACAAACGGCGGTTTAGAAGAAAGGATCGCGCAATATGCAGGCGCGGGATCACTTGAGTGCCGAACCGGATTTTGGCCTCCACGAAATCGCGGCCGGGTACGATGTGCGCTGGATCACGCCGCGCCAAATGGCTGATTTAAGCTTTGATTTGTATTTTTCCGGCCATCTAAGCCGCGAACAATATGCGGAACTGGCATTCCAATCGGAATTGATGCCGAATTTCAATCAAACCATCGGCGCGCTTACCGGCAAAAGGGCTGAACCGGACCGGCCCAGGGATTACACCGAGATCTGGCACCAACGCCTTGAATTTGAAATGGAGCACTTGCCCAATGATTCAAGAATTCTCGAGCGCACCCGCAAAATCATTGATCTTTTGCAATCTCTAAAAACACTTCCGGAAATATATGATGTACCCGAAGACGTGGAAGAGCCGGCGTTCCCGACTTTCAACCTGCCGCCTTTAAGCTTACGCGGTTAGAATTAGGCCGGCGAGTGAAAAGCCGGTCGCCGGAAACTGACGTTTCTCGCCCTTGCGTTCACCGTAAAACCGGCTCTCGGGATGGAATATTTTTTAAGGCCTCGGCGTCGCCGTCGTACAGGGCGCGGAAATATTCTTCGATCACCGCTTCGAGGGCGCTCCGTTCGGCATCGGGCATCGATTATTCCTTATCGCCTTCGGCGCCGTCTTTTTTCTTGGACTTCGGAAGATCGGCTTTGATATGAAGTTCTTTGTAGCGTTCCGGCGAAATTTCCGCCGGCGCCTTCATCATCAGATCTTCGGCCTGTTGATTGACGGGAAAGAGGATCACTTCGCGGATATTGGGCTCGTCAGCCAGAAGCATGACCATACGGTCGATGCCCGGCGCTGATCCACCATGCGGCGGCGCGCCGTATTTGAAAGCGTTCAAAAGCCCGGCGAATTCGGTTTCCACGACGCTCCGATTATAACCGGCAATATCGAATGCTTTGTACATGATGTCCGGACGGTGGTTCCGGATGGCGCCCGACGAGAGTTCCACACCGTTGCAGACGATATCGTATTGGTAAGCCAATATATCCAGCGGATTGTCGCCTACTAATGCTTCGAGCCCGCCTTGCGGCATGGAAAACGGATTATGGCTGAATTCGATCTTGCCGGTGTCTCGGTCTAATTCGAACATCGGATAATCGACGATCCAGCAAAAACGGAACACATCTTTTTCACACAGCTCCAGATTTTCGCCGATTTTGGTGCGAGCGGCGGCGGCAAAGGCGTGGAAATCGCCTGGCACGCCGGCGACAAAGAACACCGCGTCGCCGTCTTTTAGGTCCAGATCGCCGCGCAAAGCTTCGGTTCGGTCTGCGCCGATATTTTTGGCAACCGGCCCGGCGCCTTCGCCGTCCCGAAAGAAGATATAACCGAGGCCCGGCTGGCCTTCATCTTGCGCCCAAGAATTCATGCGGTCACAAAATGCGCGCGAGCCGCCGCCGGGCGCGGGAATAGCCCACACTTGCACTTCCGGGTTTTTGTCGATCATACCGGCAAATATCTTAAAGTCCGAGCCCCGGAAAGTTTCGGTGGCATCGCGCATTTCGATGGGGTTGCGCAAATCGGGCTTATCACAGCCGTAGCGGCGCATCGAATCGGCGTAGGCAATGCGTGGGAACGGTGTTTCGCTGACCTTCCGGCCTTTGGAAAATTCTTCGAAGACACCGCCCAGGACCGGCTCCAACACGGCGAATACGTCGTCTTGGGTGCAATAGGACATTTCCATATCCAGTTGATAAAATTCACCCGGCGAGCGGTCGGCGCGCGCATCTTCGTCGCGGAAACAGGGCGCGATTTGAAAATACTTATCAAAACCGGCGACCATGATCAGTTGCTTGAATATCTGCGGCGCCTGCGGCAAGGCATAGAATTTTCCCGGATGAAGGCGGCTCGGAACCAAATAATCACGCGCCCCTTCCGGCGAAGATGCGGTCAGGATAGGCGTTTGAAATTCGAAAAATCCAGCTTCGATCATGCGCCGGCGGAGGGACGCAATCACTTGGCTGCGAAGCATGATGTTGGCATGCACGCCGTCGCGGCGAAGGTCCAAATAGCGATACTCAAGGCGCTGATCTTCCGGCAGTTGGGCATCGCCGAAAACTTGAAACGGCAGGGTGTCCGCGGGCGACTCCATATTGAATTCTTCAACCCGCAATTCCACTTCGCCTGTCGGCAAATCGGAATTGATCGTATCGTCCGAACGGTTCTCTATCGGCCCGGTTACGGTGATGACGCTTTCCGGGCGCGCATTTTCGAGGCTCTGGAACAATTCGCTGCCAACCTCGATCACGCATTGGGTGATGCCGTAATGATCGCGGAAATCAACAAACAGAAGATTGCCGTG
>JABMOP010000461.1 GCA_013204125.1 Rhodospirillales bacterium
GAGCCGAAATTGCCCTGCCCCTGGATCAGCGGCAGGCGCATGGCAAAATCCTGCGCCATACGCACCATCGCGTCGTAAATCGCGGAATCGCCGTGCGGATGGTACTTACCCATGACGTCGCCGACGATACGGGCAGATTTGCGGAACGGCCGGTTATAATCGTAACCGCCTTCTTTCATGGCGAAGATGATGCGCCGATGCACCGGTTTCAAACCATCGCGCACATCGGGCAAGGCCCGGGACACAATTACGCTCATGGCATAATCGAGATACGAGCGTTTCATCTCGTCTTCGATATTTACCAATAAAACATTGTGTTCCGGCGGCGGCGGTCCGTCGGAGCCTAAGGGGGGATCTTCGGGCGGAATATCATCCGGTGGAATGTCGTCAGGGGTATCGGGCGGTGGGGTCAAATTCGGTTTCCAGAGGTGGGAAATGGGGGTCGCAAGAGCAAAAAAAACTGCCCGCTTCAAGGCCCTTATTTATACCAGACTTAAGCCCTTCTCACAAACTAAGTCTGCGCCAATTTAGCCCAATTTAACGCCTTCTATCTTATTGAAAACAAAAGATTTTAATCTCCAATAACAACGAGGCTGCCGGCGCCGCAGTGCGGCTTCTCATAACATTGGGAATAGCGGCATCCAGCCTCGAATCGCAAGCTTGATTCGGGCTTGCTGGAACCATTCGAACCCTATACATCACACGCCATGGTCTCCAAGCGTGACGCGCGTAATATTCTTGTCCTTTCGATTTGCCAGGCAATTTTCAATTCCAGTCGTGGATTGATGTTTCTCGCGGCAACGTTGGTTGCCGCCAATATGCTGGGCGATGATTTAAGGTTGGTCACCGCCCCGATTACGGCGATGCTGGTCGGCACCGCGCTTGGAACTTTGCCGGCGGCTTATGTGATGCGCCTATGGGGGCGCAAAGCGGGTTTTGTTCTGGGCTCGTTGATCGGCGCGGTCGGCTGTTGGATCGCCTATATTTCCCTGCCCGGCAATGATTTTATTTTGTTCAACAGCGGTATTTTCATTTTCGGCATCTATTCCGGGTTTTCGCAGCAATATCGATTTGCGGTTGCCGATGCGGCGCCGCCGGATTTCAAAGCCAAGGCCATTTCGCTTGTGCTTGCCGCCAGCGTCGTCGGCGCCTTCGTCGGACCCGAAACCGCCAAATTGACCCGGGGGCTCTTCGCCGATGTGGAATTTTCCGGCTCCATGCTGGCATTGATCGGGTTTTCGCTGGCAACCGGATTGATCGTTTTGTTCATCGATATTCCGCGCCTCAGCCGGCAAGAATATGAAGACAAAGGACGCCCGCTTTCGATCATTATGCGCCAGCCGACTTTCGTCGTCGCTTTCATCGCTGCGGCAATTGGCTATGTCGCCATGAACCTATTGATGACAACGACGCCGATCGCCATGCGCGGCAGCAGCTTCAATTTCAACGACACGGCGTTCGTCATTGAATGGCATGTGGTCGGCATGTTTGCGCCCGGCTTCTTTACCGGACATTTGATATCCCGCTTCGGCCATATCCGCATTATTCTGGCCGGCGGCGTCATGCTATTGACGGCGGTTGCGTTTGCGCTTAGCGGCATCGCGCTGGCCAATTTCTGGATTTCGATGTTCTTGTTGGGCGCCGGCTGGAATTTCGCCTTTACCGGCGGCACCACCCTTTTGACCGATGTTCATACGCCTTCGGAACGGAACAAAGTGCAAGGCGCATACGATTTCGGTGTATTTGCCTGCATGGCCGCTTCGTCTCTATTTTCCGGTACGATTTACCACTTGTTCGGATGGACTTGGGTGAATTTGGCGGCGTTGCCGCTGATCGGAATTTTAATTATCGCCGCCGCTTGGTTGGCGCTTTATCGCCGCCGCGCGCCGCTGGCACCCGAATCTTCTTAAATAAAATCCAAAACCACACGCGCCAAGGCGTCCGGGGTATCGGCGTGAACCCAATGGCCGGCGCCGTCGATGGTTGCCAATTGATGGCCGGGGAACAGGCGCTCCATGGCGTCATAATATTCGGGCACGATATAATTTGAAGCGCCGCCGGCGATAAACAGGGCCGGGCCGCTAAACGGCTCCAATTCCGCCCCCTCTGGAAAGCCGTGCAAGGCGGCAAGAGAAGCCTTCAAGCCCGCCAAATTGACGCGCCATTCGAAACCGCCGCCGGTGCGCGCCAAATTGGTCAGAAAAAACGCCCGCAGGGCCGCGTCACTAATTTCCTCCGCCAAGGCATCGTCCGCCTGCCCCCTGGATTGTACGCCGTCCAGCGCCAGCGATTGCAAGGCGTCGATATAACTCAAATTGTCGTGCGCGTATTCAACCGGCGCGATATCGACGACGATCAAACGGTCAATCAATTGCGGCTGCGATAGGGCCAGCGCCATGGCGGTCTTCCCGCCCATGCTGTGGCCCAAGATGGTGGCCGCCGGAATATCTTTGGCGGCCATAAAATCTGCGACCGCGCCGGCCATCATCTGGTAATCAGTTTCCGGCGTCCAAGGCGATCCGCCGTGATTGGGTAAATCCAGCGCCAGCACCCGCTTGCGGGCCGACAATGCCTTGGCCAGCATCGCCCAATTCCGGCCGGAGCCGAACAAGCCATGCAGGATCAAAATCGGCGGCGCGTCATCGTCGCTCCCACCTTCATCAAATTTGGTGAATTCGGTGAACTGCAGATCCAAACGCCGTTCCTTAAAATATTAGTTCAGCATGTTGCGGATGGTGCGCAGTAAATTTTCGGCCGCTTCCCGGTCGGCCCCGGCGGCATCTTTATAAGCTTCCAGGACTTCGCGCGCTTGGGGAAGGCGATTGGCCCTAATTTCAAGCAAAGCCAGTTCTTCGACCAATTCAAACGCGCCGGGCGCGATCAGCCGCATGGTCTCCAAAACATCGATGGCGCGATCAAGATCGTCGGCGCCGAGCGCCCGCGATTTGATATTATTTTCGAGCCGCAGGAGAACCTGACGGTCGGACACCGAGCGGATATGCGCGAATTTAGGGCTCGGTTTGCCGCCCGATATGCGCGCCAAGGAGC
>JABMOP010000039.1 GCA_013204125.1 Rhodospirillales bacterium
ACAAAGGCTTCATCTAATCAGGGAGGATATGATGACTATCACCAAAAAAATTGCGTTATCGGCACTCAGCATCGGCGCAGCGGCCTTGTTTGCCTTTCCGGCCGCGGTTTCTGTTTCCAAAACCGTATCGGCCAAGGAATTCATCAACGCCCCATGGCCGCCGGCCATGTCGCATATCAACCGCGTGACCTGGCCCAAAGTATTCAAGGAAATTACCAAGGCAACCAACGGCAATATTAAATGGAAATTGGTGCCAGGCGGCTCACTCGCCAACCCGAAAGAATCATTCCAGGCAACGACAAACGGTTTGATCCAGGGTGCGCTTGGTATTTCCACCTATGTTCCGAACTTGGTGCCGTCTTTAAACACCATTTATTCCACCATCGTATTCGATCAGGACGTCACCACGGCCTCCGCCGCGGCGATGGAAACATTCTATCTCGATTGCCCATCTTGCTTGGCGGAATTCAAAAAGATCAATATCGCGCCGTTGTCCGGTTGGACCTCCTCGCAATATTATCTGGCGTGCCGCGCGCCCTATGGCTCGGTTGACTCGCTCAAAGGCAAGCGCATTCGCGCCACCGGCGGCTATTCTGAACTTTGGCGTCTTGCCGGCGCAGTGCCGGTTGCAGCAACCCTGCCCGAAGCCGTGACCTTGTTGCAGCGCGGCGGTCTGGATTGCCAGAACGGTGTGCACAATTGGCTGAAAATCTTCGGCTATGGGGATTTCGCCAAAAACGTCACCAACTTTCCGACGGGACTGACCGGCCCGGCGATCGGCTGGATGATCAACCGCGATGCGTGGAAATCACTGACCCACGATGAGAAGATAGTCCATATGAAACAGGCTGCTTGGGTTACTTCGATGCAGGCGCTTTCTGATTTCACCGCCGATAACAACAAGAGCCTCAAGTTCGTTATGGACAAGAAAAAGGTCAAGATGGTTGAAGCGGATGCAAGCGGCTTCAAATCATTGTTCGCCAAATACGATAGTGAACAAAAGGTGCGGAATATCGAACACGCCAAGAATTTTGGTGTTGCCGATCCCGGCGCGATTATCGATGCGTATAAGCGGAACCTGACCAAGTGGGCCGGGCTGGCCAAAGACATTGCCCGTGATCGCAGCGGCGTCGATGCCTTCACCGATCTGCTTTGGACTCATATCTATTCAAAAGTGGACCCAGAAAAACTGTAACATTTGAGATCGGTATGGGGCCCCGATTATGGGGCCCCATTTCCTTTAATCTGATATCAATAACGGCTCGCGAGTAAGGGCCTCAAGTTCTTTTCGGGGGATTCTCATGGACCGTATTTTAAAATGGCTCGAATGGCCGATCCATATTTTTTTGTGGGTCGGATTGCTCGCCGGCGCTCTGATGATGTTTCATGTGAGTGCCGATGTCGCCGGGCGCACGATCTTCAACAGCCCCCTGATCGGCACCAACGAAATCGTTTCCGGCTATTACATGGTCGCGGCCGCCTATCTTCCCTGGGCTTATATCGCGAAAAACGACGATCATATTGCCGTTGAACTGTTCGTCCAGGCAGTCCCCGCCCGCATCATGGTGTGGCTGGAATTAATTTTGAAAGCGCTGACGGTCGCCTATGTCTGTGTTTTCGCCTACCAGACCTTTTTCCGCGCTATCGAACAGACGCGGGCCGGCGAAGCCTTGGAAGTCGGAGGCGCCTACATGGCGCTGTGGCCGAGCCGGTACCTGTTACCACTGGCCGGCGCCTTGATGATTATCTACTTGGTTGTCCGCATCTTCCGGGATTTCGGACGCGCAATGAACAAAGATTACCAAAGCGGTAAGGGCTAGATCATGGACGCCCTCACCTTCGGACTCCTCAGCCTCGCGGCGATCATGGCGTTGATCGCCATACGCCTGCCCATCGGCGTCGCCTTGGGCGGCATTACCATGTTTGGTTTCGCCTATCTCACCAATTGGAATGTCGCATTGGGTGTTATCCGCGAAACGCCCTTCGTGTTTTCCGCCAATTGGGATTTAACGGCGATCCCGATGTTCCTGTTGATGGGCGCTATTACCAATAATTCGGGTATTTCGGCCTCTCTGTTCCGGGCGGCAAGATTGTGGTTCGCGGCGCTTCCGGGCGGGTTAGCGGTGGCCACCAATTTCGCCTGCGCCGGTTTCGCAGCCGCCTGCGGATCATCGATTGCGGCGGCGGCGGCGATGGCGCGCTTGGCAACACCTGAAATGATTCGCGCCGGATACGATAAAAGCCTAGCCACCGGTGTTGTCGCCAGCGCCGGCACTTTGGCGGCCTTGATCCCGCCTTCGATCCTGTTTGTCCTTTATGGCATCTTCGCCGAAGTCTCGATCGTTGAATTGCTGATCGCTGGTATTTTCCCAGGGCTTCTGACCGCCTTTATTTACGCCGCGATGATTATTATCCGTTGCCTGATCAGTCCCGAATTAGCGCCGAAAATCAGTGACGAAGAATTGGCCGAAATGAAGAAAGAACGTTGGACCGCACTGAAAGACGTGTGGCCGCTTCTGGCGCTGATTTTCGGCATTATCGGCGGTCTTTACGGAGGCGTGGTTACACCGACCGAAGGCGGCGCGGCGGGGGCGTCGCTGGCGCTGGTGATTGGTATTTTTCAAAAACGCATGAATTTGGAATTGTTCATCGAATCGCTCCGCGATGCCATCGGCACCACGGCGCAAATTTTCTTCGTCGGCATGGGCGCCGTGATGTACACCAAGTTCCTGGCACTGGCCGGGGTTTCCACCATGCTCGTCGATATGATCGGCGGCTGGGCCGGCGATCCGATCCTTTTGGTGATTGCGGCGTCGCTCGTTTACATCATCCTCGGCATGTTCCTAGACCCCTTAGGGATTATGCTCATAACTATTCCGGTTCTGGTGCCGATGTTCGTCGCCTTGGATTTAAACTTGGTCTGGTTTGGCGTCATCGTCGTTAAATATGTGGAGATCGGATTGCTAACGCCGCCGGTCGGCTTTAACGTCTATGTGGTGAAAAATGTGGTCGGCGATTCCATAGCGCTGCACGATATTTTCAGAGGTTGCTTCTGGTTTCTCGGTTGCGAGGTCATTATTATGACGCTTCTGATTTCTTTCCCGCAGATTTCGCTATGGCTGCCGGCGACCATGCAATAACGCCGGAATTATTTTTTTAAACGGAGAATTTACGAAATGGATGTAAGCGGACATGCGGCCATCGTCACCGGCGGCGCATCTGGTTTGGGCGCGGCAACGGCGCGGCTATTAGCGAAACGCGGCGCCAAAGTTGCGCTTCTCGATCTCAATGAAGAAAAGGGCAATGCGGTTGCCAAAGAAATTGGCGGCGTTTTCTTCAAAGCCGAAATTTCTAACGAAGCCCAAGTGCAAGCGGCCCTCGACGGTGCCAAGGAAAAACACGGCGTCGCCCGTATTTTAATCAACTGCGCCGGCATCGGCGGCGCGGCGCGCACGGTCGGGCGCGACGGCGCCTACCCGCTGGATAAATATGTCCGCATCATCACCGTTAATTTGATCGGCACCTTTAACGCAACCCGCCTGTTTGCCGTCGACGTCAGCAATGCCGAACCCTTGAACGAAGATGGCGAACGCGGCGTCGTGGTTATGACCGCATCGGTCGCCGCCTATGAAGGACAGATCGGGCAAGTCGCCTATTCGGCGTCCAAGGGCGGCATTGTCGCCATGACCCTGCCGATTGCCCGCGATCTTTCAGCCCGCGGCGTGCGCGTCAACACTATCGCGCCCGGCGTTATCTTGACGCCGCTCGCCGATGGATTGTCGGAAGAAGCCTTAAATGCCCTCAATGCCAGCGTGCCGTTCCCGAAGCGTATGGGCCACGATACGGAATATGCCGATCTGGCTTTGCATATATGCGAGAACACTTACTTGAACGGCGAAACCATCCGCCTCGATGGTGCGCTGCGTATGGCGCCGCGTTAGAACTTAAGCGCTTTTTCGGCGGCGGCGGCATCCAGTGCGCGAAACGCTTCAAACTGGCTCAAGAAAACGGACCCGGTAAGATTTTCCAAGAAGGACGAGCGTTTGAGCCTGTCCATCACCGGTCCCTTGACCTCGGATAGATGAAAACTGACGCCGGCATCTTTGAGCCGCCCATTGATGGCTTCCAAGCTTTCCAAGGCGCTGGCATCGACTTCGTTGACCGCCGGGCACATCAAGATGACATGAGCCAGATCAGGATTGTCCGCAACCAAAGTGTAAATCTGATCTTCCAAGAACCGTGCATTGGCGAAATAGAGGCTTTCGTCAACGCGCAAGGTCATCACGCTTGGGCTGGTCACCACTTCGTGGCGGAGAATGTTTCTGAAATGCTCGGTCCCCGGGACTTGGCCGACGATGGCGCAATGCGGGCGGCTGGTGCGGTAAAGATGAAGCACCAGGGACAACCCGACCCCGGCGACGATGCCGATTTCAATACCGAGCCCCAATGTCATGATAATTGTGGCCGCCATGGCGGCGAAATCGCTTTTGGAATAGCGCCAGGTGCTTTTAAGCGCGCCGATATCCACCAAAGATAGAACCGCAACGAAAATGGTCGCCGCCAGTGTCGCTTTGGGCAAATGAAACAGCAACGGCGTCAGAAACAATGCCGCCAGCGATATGCCGATGGCCGTAAAGGCGCCGGCGGCGGGAGTTTCAGCGCCGGCGTCGTAATTCACGACGGAGCGGGCAAAGCCGCCGGTCACCGGATAGGCGCCGGACAGCGCCGAGGCCACATTGGCGGCGCCGAGACCGATCAATTCCTGGTTCGGATCGATCCGTTGGCGCTTTTTGGCGGCCAGCGTTTGCGCGACGGAAACGGATTCAACAAATCCAATAACGCTGATAAGGATCGCCGGGCCTAAAAGCTCCAACCACAGATCAGATTTAAACTGAGGCACGCCGAGGTTCGGTAGCCCTTGTGGCAAATCGCCGACGATGGAAACACCGAAACCGGCGACATCGAACCACGCCGCAGCCGAAGTGGTGGCGATAACCGCGAAGACCGGCCCCGCCTTGGCGGTCAAATCAGCGGCAAAGGGGTGAAGGCCAAGACCGATGAGCGTCGATTTAAGCCGCGCCCGCGACCAAAAAAGAAAAGCGGCGCTGGCGGCGCCAAAGGTGAAAGTGATCCAGTTTGTATGGGCTGCGTTTTGGCTGATGGACATCGCCAATTCAGTCAGATTATGACCCCCCGCATCGATGCCTAAAATATGTTTCAACTGGCTGGCCGCGATAATGATGCCGGACGCGGTGATAAACCCGGCGATCACCGGATGGCTTAAAAAATTTGCTAGAAAACCAAAGCGAAAAAGCCCAAGGAGAATTAAAAAGCCGCCGGACAAAAGCGCCAGCACCACCGCAGCTTCGATATAACCGGCGCCGCCCTCTGCCGCCACCTTGCCGACCGCCGCCGCCGTCATCAACGACACCACGGCGACCGGCCCAACGGCGAGGGCACGCGAGGTGCCAAACACTGCATAACCGACAAGCGGTAAGATACTGGCATAAAGCCCAATTTCCGGCGGCAAACCGGCGAGCATGGCATAGGCCAAGGATTGCGGGATCAGCATGATGGTGACAATCACCGCCGCCGTCAGATCGTTGCTTAACGCCGCTGCATTATAGGCCCGCCCCCACTCAAGAACCGGAAAATAGCGCGTTAATTTTGTTGCCATGAGAGCGATTGTCCTGCTTGGCCCTTAAAAGGCGTCGAGCGGTAATTTCAAATAACGCTGCCCGTTTTCTTCCGCCGGCGGCAGATTGCCGGCGCGCATATTTACCTGCACCGATGGCAGGATCAGGCGCGGCATATCTAATGTTGCATCACGCTTTGTCCGCATGGCGACGAATTCGCTTTCAGAAATGCCATTATGAACATGAATGTTATAGGCGCGTTCTTCGGCAACCGTCGTTTCCCATTGGTATTTATCGCGCCCCGGCGCTTTATAATCGTGGCACATGAACAATCTGGTATCCGGTGGCAGCTTGAAAATTTTGGAAATCGATTGATGCAGCACCGATGCATCACCGCCTGGAAAATCACACCTGGCGGTGCCGTAATCGGGCATGAACA
>JABMOP010000462.1 GCA_013204125.1 Rhodospirillales bacterium
GCCCAGCACCAATTCAATATCCTAAAAGCATCTCCCGTCGTTCTGAGGGTTATCAAAGAGGCGACGACGCGCGGTTAGACTCGTTTGAGCAGCCGTTCGATATATTCCAGTTCCATCTCGGGACGCCAAAGATCGCCCATGCGTTTTCGGAGCTCATCGAGAATTTGACGAGCGCGCTGAACTTCACTTTCGCCAGGGATTTTGACGCTACCGCTGGCGGTGCCGGTGCTGCCTTCATCCAACTGACGCCCAAATGGATCGCGGTTTCCGGGTCTTAATCCCTTGAGCCTTGGTCCGGTAAACCTTCCAAATTGTCCGCCGCGGGGACCTGACCTCCCAGCGCCGCGACCACGTCCCATTCGAAGGGCCAGTGCGCGGGCGGAATTTTGGGCGCCGCGCCGGAGGGAATCCAACGCCTGAGACTGCGGATCGATTGAATCGCGAGGCCGGCCCTGGCCCAGCGCGCGTTCCGATTTTCGCATGCTGCGTTCCGCTTCGCCCAGGCCTTTTGGAATACGGCCAACTTGATCGCCGAACTTACGCATCAACTTTCCGAGTTCGCGGCGAATGGCTTCTTGCTCACTCAATCCATCGCTGTTGGTTTCGTTGCGTTGCTCATTTTCCCTTGGCTGCCCGCCGGGCTGAGTGCGCTTGTAGGTGTCGTCCAATAATTTTTGCTGGCGGCGGATGATTTCTCTCATTTCGCGCATGGATTTCTGCGCCTGACGCGATTCTTTGCTCATTTGCCCGCGCTCGGCCAATGCGCCGCGCAAGTTTTCGAGCATACGCTGCAATTCAGCCATCAGCTGCTCAGCCGCTTCGCGCGAGCCCTGGCGCATCAATTCCCGTGCCCGGTCCAGAAGTTTTTGTAATTCAGCCATGTCGGTTGTCTTGGCGTTCGGGTCCATTTGCGGCAATTGGCCGCGCCGCTCCAACTCTTCGGCTAACGATGACATGAAGCGTTGCAGCGCTTTTTGAACCTCGTTCATCAAGCGCTCCAATTCCTTGATATCGGCATTTCTGGCTAACGCTTCTTTGAGCGCCTGCTGAGCCTTTGCCAGATCACGCCCTGCGTCTGCGGCGCGCCCTTCTTCCAGCCCCAATGCCATATCCCAAAGAATATTCTGCACATCGAAGACGGCGCGGTCTCTTTTGTCCTGGCGCAATCGTTCGCGCGCCACTCTAAGCGCTAGATATAGCGTATGATTTTTGCCGGTCCGTTCCACCTCATCGGTGATCTGATCAATTTTTAAAATCCCTAATCGGCGGTCACGCTCCCGGGCGCTCAGGCCCTTACGAATTTTATAGATTTCGGCAGCGATAGGATGGGTAAAGTTGCGTTCCGGCAAGACCGCAGGCTCGACGATGCTGATCCCGGTCTGGCCTTTATCGTCGGTAACCGTGAGATGGATAAATACCGGCAAGCCCGCCCAAACATGGGGGACCAGATCGTGATTGGACTTTCCCTTCACCGACTTTCGATTGCCGGCGGGCAGCGGCAATCTAAGGATAATTTCACTTTCCCCGCCGGCAATCGAAACGCCGTCTATGCGGCGGATCGAAACGCTTGCTTCTTTTAACCCGTAATCGTCTTCGGCCTTATAGGGCAGTTTGAGACGCAGCCGCTGTCCTGTTTCAGCCGCTGCGGAGAACTCGATCTTCGGGGCAAGGTCGGGTCGGATGTTCAATTCCCAGGCTGCCAAGCTGCGTCCGCGCTGAACAACCGACATTTTCTTCCCATCGGTTAGCGTGGTTTCCAGATGATATGTATCCGCCTCGATCCGGCCGAAGGGCCGCGGCGCATCGTCGACAAGCAGTTCGGGCACTGCACCGCCGCCGCTTACCTGCGCCAGGACCGTGCTGCCAACCGGTACATCGATAAAGGCTTGCTCCCGCTTCGCCGCCTTAGTGTCCGCGCCCGGTTCGTCCTCGGCCCCGCCCAATCGCACCACGATCGGCGGCTGACCCGTATAGGCCGGCGGTGTAACCCAAAGATTGAGCTTCACCGAGCGGCCAAGCGCAAGGGCGTTTAATTCGGGTATCAAAGCCCGGCCAAGGCGCGAAAAGCTTTCCGATCCAGCGCTCAGAACTCCAACAACCAAAAGGACGCCTAGAGCCGCCCGGAATGCCCAGGGATCGTGCTTGCCGAGGCCAGGCTTCGGCAATTTGAGGCGTATTTCCCGGGCTTCGGCCTGCATACGCTTAACGTGGGCATCCCATAACAGGGCGGTGCCCGGATCACCCGCGCCGGCAGCAAGCTGATCATCCAAGGCTTCTAGGGGCCGATGATCGAGCCCGCTATCGACCTCAACCCGGTGGCGGGCTTGGCTGTGCCTAATACGTGGGAAGCGCGTTACGCCGCGCTGAAGGGCGCCGAAAAACGCTATGAGAAACAGGATGACGATGGCTGCGTGCAGCCAAACTGGCAAAAATGAAAATAGATCTAAGAGCGCCGCAGCGGAAAATAGTCCAGCTAACCCAACAGCCGGCCAGAACGCCGGCCAAATATATTCCCATGCGAGGCTGGCGCGCGCCAAAGCCAGATACAATGTGTAGAGCGTTCCGCGATTTATTTTCACTTCTCTACTCGTTCTCAGTTAACCGAACTACGTCTATTCGAACTAAGTCGCTTCCTTTGGCTCCCCCGCATTACCACCCAGCCAATCCGGTATTTGTTCTAATTCCAAAAACGCATCAATATCCATTCGGTGGCGAATGATTTGAAAGGCGTCGCCGCTGACCATAACTTCCGGCACCAACGCTCGGCTATTATAGGCCGATGCCATGACCGCACCATAGGCGCCGGCGGTACGGATTATCAAATAATCTCCCGCATTGAGCGGCGGCAACGCCAAGCCGGTGGCAAAGGTATCGCCGGTTTCGCAGACCGGGCCGACCACATCGGCATCGGTCAGCGCGGCATCGCCGGACGGCTCGGTCGCTGGAACGATCTGGTGCGTTGCGCCATAGAGCGCCGGGCGCATCAAATCATTCATCGCAGCATCAACGATTACAAATTTCCTACTCGCACCTTCTTTAACATATATCACTTTTGTTACCAATATTCCTGCATTTCCGGCAATCAGCCGCCCCGGTTCAAAGAGAAGCTCACATTCCAGATCTGCAAAATATTCGCGCACCAGACGGCCATAGTCTTCCGGCGACGGGGCGATGCCGCCATCGTAGGGAATTCCAAGCCCGCCGCCTAGGTCAAGTCGTTGAATTATAAGGCCATCTGCGCTGAGAATAGCGACAACATCGCGGAGCCTTTGAAAGGCATCACGGAACGGTTCCAAATCGGTCAGTTGGGAGCCGATATGCATGGCAAGGCCGGTAATATCAACATTGGCTAATTCCCGGGCCTCCGTCACAACTTCGTGAACGCGTGTCCATTCGATGCCGAATTTGTTCTCTTTGCGTCCGGTCGAGATTTTGTCGTGGGTTAGCGCATCGATGTCGGGATTGACGCGGATCGCTACCGGCGCAATGCAATTGAGCTCGCCGGCGACCAAATTCACCATCGCCAATTCTGGTTCCGATTCGACATTAATCTGCAATATGCCGCTTTTGAGGGCATGGGAAATTTCGCCGCCGGTTTTGCCGACGCCCGAAAATACGATGCGGTCCGGCGCGACACCGGCGCGGAGCGCCCGGGTAAGTTCGCCCGACGATACAACATCAACGCCGGCGCCTTGTTCGGCGAGGGTGCGAATTACGGCAATATTGGAATTTGCTTTGACCGAATAGCAGACAAGCGCCGGAAGGCCGGCCAGTGCGTCGGTAAAGACCTTATAATGACGGACAAGCGTGGCGGTGGAATAGCAATAGAAGGGCGTGCCCACGTCATCGGCGATAGCCGAAATAGAGACGTTCTCGGCGTACATTTCGCCGTTCCGGTATTCGAAATGATCCATTATCCGGGCTCCGGCAGTCTATTTGCTAGGGTAGGTGCGCGGGTACGTTCCGCCTTCACCGGGCGGCGGATCGAGGGATGCCTTCTTGCCGCATGCGGCAAGCGAGCCGACCAAGCCGAGCGCCAGGGCCACAATCAGTGTAAATGTGAATATCCGCCGTCTAACCATAACCCTTATCCGTCAATGAACCGGCGCCGAGCTTCGGCGCAAGCTGCTTTTACCCGTTCCGGCGCAGTGCCGCCATAGCTTGACCGCGCATCGACCGCAACGCGCGCATCCAAGACCTTTTGTGCATCCTTCGTCAATAGCGGCTCGATACTCTGCAGATCTTTCAAGCTCAAATCGGCGAGACCGCACCCCTTGTCGTCAGCCAAACCGACCAGATGCCCAGCAGCGTGATGGGCTTCGCGGAACGGCATATTTTGCTCGCGCACCAGCCAGTCAGCAATATCAACGGCCCCCGAGTTCGCAGCTGCGGCGGCTTTGGCCATCGCGCCGGTATTAAAGGTCGCGTCGGCAATCATGCCGGTCATCGCGGCGACGGCCAGGGCCAGCGTGTCGGCGGCATCGAACACCGGTTCCTTATCTTCCTGCATATCC
>JABMOP010000463.1 GCA_013204125.1 Rhodospirillales bacterium
AATGCAGCAACTTTATCTCCTGATGATCGGGCGCTATTTGATTCTATCGAACTTGAATTGCCGGGCGGGCAATGGACCTGTTTGCTGGGCGAAAGCGGCGTCGGCAAAACCACCCTCCTCCGTCTCGTTGCGGGCTTAGAATTTGGCGCTGCATTCCCGGCACCCGATATCCAAATCCAATGCGGTGACGGCATCGCCTTAGCCGGTCGCGCCGCCTATATGGCGCAGCAAGATTTGCTGCTTCCCTGGGCAAGCGTCATGGAAAACGTCATGCTTGGGGCGCGCCTCCGCGGTGCAAGAGGATCGGCCGGGCCGCTGCGTCGCCGCGCCGCCGAATTATTGGACAAGGTTGGGTTGGCCGGCACCGCAGATGATTTACCGGCCACGTTATCGGGCGGGATGCGCCAACGCGCCGCCTTGGTGCGGACATTGATCGAAGACCGGCCCGTGGTCCTTATGGATGAGCCGTTTTCGGCGTTGGATGCGATCACGCGCATCAAGCTGCAAGAACTGGCGGCGGAATTACTGCGCGGGAAAACCGTGCTGCTTGTTACCCACGATCCAATGGAAGCCATGCGCCTCGGCCATCATATCCATGTGTTGTCGGGCCGCCCGGCGCGCCTGGATAAAGGGCAGGAGCTTACCGGTGTCACGCCGCGCAGCTTCGACGACCGCCGGGTCTTGGACGGGCAAGCCGATCTTTTGCGCCGCCTATCGGACGCCAATACTGAGACGGGTGCAAAATGAATATGCTGCGCCCCTTGATAATATTTGCCGGTTTGTTGCTGGTCTGGCAGGCGATTGTCTGGCTCTCAGGCACGCCGCCGTTCATCCTGCCGGGGCCGGCGCTGGTCGCCGACGCCTTGGCCGCGCGCATTGACGTCATTTTGCCCCATGCGGGTGTTACCCTCGTTGAAATAGTGCTCGGCCTTGCCCTGGGGACCATGCTCGGAACCCTAAGCGCCCTGGTCATGGCCTATTTCGCACCGGCCAGGCGTTGGTTGTTGCCGGTGCTGGTTATCAGCCAAGCGGTGCCGGTTTTCGCCCTCGCCCCAATTTTGGTTCTCTGGCTTGGCTACGGCATCGGCTCGAAAGTGGCGATGGCGACCTTAATTATTTATTTTCCGGTAACCGCTGCCTTCTTTGATGGGCTCAGGCGCACCGAGCCCGGATATCTGGACCTTGCCCGGGTCATGGGGGCGAGCCGCTGGGCGATGCTGCGCCATATCCGTCTGCCCGCAGCCCTGCCCTCTTTTGCATCCGGTGTGCGCGTTGCCGCCGCTGTCGCGCCGATCGGCGCCATTGTCGGCGAATGGGTCGGGTCCAGCCAAGGTCTCGGATTTTTGATGCTGCATGCCAATGGACGCATGCAAATAGACGTCATGTTTGCCGCCTTGTTCGTCCTCGCGGTCATGGCCATTGCGCTTTATTTCACCGTCGATGCCATTTTGCGGCGCATGCTCCGCTGGCAGCCCGACACCCACCCAAGCGACGATTAACCAGCAAAAAAGGACCTTAAATTATGAGATTATTCACCCCTGCCGCAGCCTTTGTTGCGGCTACGATCTTTTTACTTCAACCGGCAAATGCCGCCGAAAAGCTAACGCTCCTTTTGGATTGGTTCGTAAATCCCGATCACGCCCCGCTCATCATCGCCAAGGAAAAAGGAATTTTTGCAAAATATGGGTTGGACGTCGAATTGGTTGCGCCCGCAGATCCCAGCATGCCGCCGAAATTGGTCGCCGCGGGAAAGGCCGATTTGGCGGTATCGTATCAGCCGCAATTGCATGTCCAGGTTGCCCAAGGCTTGCCGCTGATCCGTATTGCAACATTGGTGTCGACGCCGCTGAATTCACTGGTTGTCCTTAAAAACGGGCCGATCAAATCGATCAAAGATTTAAAAGGAAAAAAAATTGGCTTCTCGGTCGGCGGGTTTGAGGACGCGCTTCTATCGGCAATGCTCAATAAATACGGCCTTAGCCTCAAAGACGTCGAGCTGATTAACGTCAATTTCTCGCTTTCGCCGTCGATCGTCGCCGGTAAGGTGGATGCAGTCATTGGTGCTTTTCGCAATTTCGAACTTAACCAGATGGACATCGTCGGCAAACCGGGGCTCGCGTTCTATCCGGAAGAAGAAGGCGTCCCCGCCTATGACGAATTGATCGTCGTCGCCAACAAGGGAAAGATCGGCGACAAACGCTATAGCGCCTTTCTCCGCGCCATTGAAGAGAGCGTGCAATATCTGGTCAATCATCCGGATGAAGCTTGGACGGTATTTATCGGCGCCCACAAGAACCTGAACGACGAGCTGAACATGCGCGCCTGGCGCGACACCATGGCGCGATTCGCCCTTCGCCCGGCGGCACTGGATCGGGCGCGTTATGTGCGTTTTGCCAAATTTCTAAAAAAACAGGGTCTAATCAAGGAGGTTAGGCCGGTTGAAGATTATGCAGTCGAACTGCCTTGATGGTTAATCAAAAGACCGTTAGTTTTTAAAAGAACAATCGGGTTGGTATCGGGGCGCTGTATGCGCCCCGTTTATCGAGGTAGGAGAGATGCTGCGAAGCGCGAGTCTGGCGATCGGTTTATTCCTACTGTGGTTAGCACTATCGGGTTTTTACGATGTGCCGCTGCTGGTCGGGCTCGGTATCGCGTCCAGCCTATTGGTAGTCTTCATTGCGCACCGCATGGATCTTGCCGACCACGAAGGCCATCCGATCCATTTGGGATCCGGCGCGGTCACGTTCTGGCCTTGGCTGGCCTGGGAAATCATCAAGGCGAATATTGATGTGGCGCGCATAATCTTAAGCCCCAAAATGCCCATCAGCCCGGTGATATTCAAAGTACGGGCGTCGCAATTGACCGAAGTCGGCCAAGTTACCTACGCCAATTCCATCACCCTGACGCCGGGAACCGTGACCGTCGATGTGGAAGGCGAAGAATTCACCGTTCATGCGATCACCCGCGAAGCCGCAGCGGAATTAAAGAACGGACGTATGGACCGACGCACCTGCCGGATGGAAGGCACCGAAAGCATCAAAGCGGAGGTGGGGGCCTGATGTTTATTGCCGCCGCCGCCGCTGTTTTGATCGCAATGGTTATTTCTATCATCCGGCTGATCTTAGGCCCGACGGTCTATGACCGTATTTTGGCGGTCAATGCTTTCGGCACCAAGGCGCTTCTGTTGATCGCCATCTTAGGGTTCTTGACCGAGCGCCCGGAATTCATGGATATCGCGCTGGTCTATGCGCTGATCAGCTTCGTCACCACGATTGCCTTGATGAAGTTTTTCAAATTTGCCCATCTCGGCTTGCCCTATAGGGGCGACGATCTGGGAGATTTATAGCAATGATTATTACCGTCCTCTCCTGGATTTGCATTTTAATCGGCTCGGCCTTCCTGATCATCGGCTCCATCGGCCTTTTACGGCTGCCCGACTTCTATACGCGCATGCACGCCGCCGGCATCATGGACACCATGGGCACCGGGTTTATGATCCTCGGGATGATGCTTCAAGCCGGCTTCACGCTGGTCACGATCAAGCTCGCGCTGATCGTCCTCTTTTTGTTTTTCGCCGGCCCGGCGGCAACTCATGCATTGGCGCAAGCGGCGCTCAGCTCGGGCCTCAAACCGCTATTGGCGGAACAGCCCGAAGACGACGGCGAAGATAAGGGGGCGGCGTCATAGAAAACTTCATCGATATCGTGCTCTTAGTCTTAATGGTGGTTGTTGCACTTGCGATTGTTTGGCTGCGCAGGCTTTTTGCTGTGGTTATGTTGATGAGTGTGTTCAGTTCGCTATCGGCCGTGCTATTTGTCCTCTTATCGGCGGTTGATGTCGCCTTTACCGAAGCGGCGGTCGGCGCCGGTATTTCCACGCTGTTGGTTTTAGGCACTATTTCGCTGACCACGGATACCGAGAAAAAGTCGGAAAAAACCAGCATATTGCCGTTGCTGGTTGTTTTTGCGACCGGCGCGCTCCTTATCTACGGCACCTTGGATATGCCCCATTACGGCGACCCGAATGCGCCCGCCAATAAACATGTGGCGCCCCGCTATATCGAACAATCGGGCAAGGAAGTGGGCCTTCCCAATGTCGTCACCTCGGTGCTGGCCAGTTACCGCGGCTACGACACGCTTGGCGAAACGGTCGTTATTTTCACCGCCGCCATCGGTGTCCTTATTTTATTGGGGCGCGGACAGAACCGTTGGCGCCCTGGTTTGAGGCTCGGTGTATCGCGGACACGGCGAAAGGATGAAGAAGTATGAATTCCCATATCATCCTTCGTGTTGTCGCCAAATTCATGATCCCATTTATATTTCTATTCGCGCTCTATGTGCAATTTCATGGTGATTTCGGACCCGGCGGCGGATTTCAGGCGGGCGTCATTTTTGCCGTTGGCTTCATTCTTTATGGCCTGATATTCGGTGTCGAAGATGCGCGCAAGGTATTACCCTCCTGGGTCGCCAGGGTGCTGTTGGCATCGGGCGTTCTCCTTTACGCCGGCGTCGGCCTGGCCGGAATGTTGCTGGGCGGTAATTTTCTTAATTATTCGGTCTTGGCCAGCAACCCGATTGCCGGCCAGCATCTCGGCATTATGTTGATCGAGTTCGGTGTCGGCACCACCGTCGCCGCCACCATGATTACCATTTTTTTCGTCTTCGCCGGGCAGGATCGCTGAGATGCTCGCGCCCGGCCTCCTTAATTACTGGATCGTCATGGTTTTGATGATGATCGGATTTTACATCGTTATATCCCAAGGCAATTGGATCAAAAAAATAATCGGCCTCAATGTTTTTCAAGTTTCGGTTTTCGTTTTTTATATTTCGATATCCAAGGTGTATGGCGGCGGCGTGCCGATCCTTGATGATAAAATCATCACCTATTCCAATCCCCTGCCGCATGTTTTGATCCTGACCGCCATCGTTGTCGGCGTGGCGACGACGGCACTCGCCATGGCCTTGGTGGTGCGCATCAAAGATACCTACGGCTCCATTGAAGAAGATGAAATTCAAGCCCTCGAAGCTGCCGAAGCGGCAGAGGAATTGGAGCCTTGATCTCCGCTCACCTCCCCATTCTGCAAGTAGTTTTGCCGCTGATCGCATCGCCGCTTTGCGTATTGTTGAAGCGCGGCGATGTTGCATGGATCGTGGCTCTATTGGTGTCGATTTTATCGCTCTTCATTTCTACGATGCTGCTCGTCCAAGTCAGCGGCACTGGCACGATCACCTATCTGCTGGGCGATTGGGCGGCGCCTTGGGGAATAGAATATAAAGTCGATTTTTTATCCGCCTTTGTCTTGCTGATCGTTTCAGCAATCGGCTCTATCGTCATGGTGTTCGCGCCGGCCAGCGTCAATGCCGAAATTTCTAAAGACCGGATATATCTTTTCTACGCCATGTACCTCCTTACTTTCACCGGTCTTTTGGGCATGACCATCACCGGCGACGTCTTCAACCTGTTCGTGTTCTTGGAAATTTCATCTCTTTCTTCTTATGTGCTGATCAGTCTTGGCGCCGAGCGAAGAGCTTTGACCGCCGCCTATCGCTATCTGATCTTGGGAACCTTGGGCGCCACGTTTTATGTGATCGGCATTGGCATGCTGTATCAGATGACCGGCACTCTAAACATGGACGATCTAGCCGATAGATTACCGCAGGTGGCGGCGACCCGGACCGTTCTCGTAGCCATCGGTTTTTTGACCGTCGGCATTGGTTTAAAGCTGGGATTGTTCCCCCTGCATCTGTGGTTGCCAAATGCCTATGCCTATGCGCCATCGGTGGTCACCGCATTCCTGGCGGCGACCGCAACCAAGGTCGCTGTTTATGTTTTCTTGCGGATTTATTTTACGGTCATCGGCGTCGATATCCTGACGCGGCTTTCAGTCGACAGCGTCTTATTGGCGCTTGGCGTTATTGCCGTTTTGGCGATGTCGACGGTTGCCATCTTTGAAGCCAACATCAAACGAATGCTCGCCTATTCCAGCGTCGCTCAGATCGGTTACATGATTACTGGCATTGCCATGATGAGCGTTACCGGATTGATGGCCAGCATCCTGCATCTCTTTAATCACGCGCTGATGAAGGGCGCATTATTCATGGTCCTGGCCTGCATATTCCTGCGCATTCGGTCGGTCAAAATCGACGATATGGCCGGGCTCGGACGCGCCATGCCGTTTACCATGGCGGCGTTTGTAATCGCAGGATTCAGCCTGATCGGCATTCCCTCGACGGTCGGTTTCGTCAGCAAATGGTACCTGATTACCGCCGCCTTTGAGAAAGGCTGGTGGGCTTTGGCTGTTTTGATCCTCACCGGCTCGCTCCTCGCCATTATATATATCTGGAAGGTAATCGAGGTTGCTTATTTCAAGGAACGCCCGGTCGATGCCGAGGCCATTTCCGAAGTGCCGGTTTACATGCTGGTGCCGGTCTGGATTTTGGTCGGCGCCAATATTTATTTCGGCATCGACACCGATCTTAGCGTCGGCACAGCGCGCCGGGCGGCCGAATTGTTGATGGGCGGCGGCGGATGATGACATCGACACTCATCTGGCCGCTTGTTATCCCGCTGATCGGGGCGGTGCTCATTATCATGGCAGGGCGCAACCCTAATTTGCGCGAATTCGTCACCCTGGCCACCGCCTTAGCGTTATTTTTAAGCGTCCTCAACATCACCCCGGATGTGCTGGCCGGAGGACGGCCGGCCTTACATCTCTGGCAGATATTTCCGGGGCTCGGCTTCATGTTGAAGATCGAACCTTTGGGCATGATTTTCGGGCTGGTGGCGTCCGGCCTTTGGATCCTGAACTCGATCTATTCAATCGGCTACATGCGCGGCAATGACGAGAAAAATCAGACGCGCTTCTATTTCTTTTTCGCCATCGCAATATTCAGCGCCATCGGCATCGCCTTCGCCGGTAATATGCTGACCCTATTCCTGTTCTATGAAATCCTGACCGTCTGCACCTTCCCGCTGGTCGCCCATTCGGGAAGCGAGGAAGCGAAAAAATCGGGTCGCACCTATCTCGGCATTCTGCTCGGCACATCCATCGGACTGCAATTGCTCGCCATCATCTGGACCTGGCATGCGGCGGGCACCTTGGATTTCACCCAAGGCGGCATCCTGGACGGTAAAGTTTCCGGCTCGATGGTCGGCATATTGTTGTTTCTCTACATGTACGGCATCGGCAAGGCGGCATTGATGCCGGTCCACCGCTGGTTGCCGGCGGCAATGGTGGCGCCAACCCCTGTCAGCGCGCTTTTGCATGCGGTCGCCGTGGTCAAGGCCGGCGTCTTCAC
>JABMOP010000464.1 GCA_013204125.1 Rhodospirillales bacterium
GGTCCAATCCAACTGCCCTTCGCCGCGCTCCAACTTGTCGGCATAGGTGGCGCCGTCGGGCGCTTGCGGTGTGGCTTCAATTTCGCCCGCCGCAAGGGCCTCTAATGCGCGGATGATCAACTTTGCGCCCAATGCCGATAAATCGTCGTGCAGACTTTCGCCGGTCGTTTCCGGGGTAAGAACGACGCTTTCGCTCATCAGCATATCGCCCGTATCCAGCCCTTTATCCATCTGCATGATGGTGACGCCGCTGATCTCGTCGCCAGCCACAATGGCGCGCTGGATCGGGGCGGCGCCGCGCCACCTCGGCAACAAAGAGGCGTGAACGTTGATACAGCCGAGCCTCGGCGCGGCCAGGATTTCCGGCGGCAGGATCAGACCGTAGGCGGCAACGACCGAAACATCGAGATCAAGCGCCGCAAACTCGGCCTGGACTTCCGCGCCTTTCAAATTTTCTGGGGTGCGAACTAAAAGCCCCCGCTCCATTGCAAATTGGTGCACCGGCGACGGCCTTTCTTTTTGCCCGCGCCCGGCGGCACGCGGCGGTTGGCAATAGACGGCGGCAACATCATACCCTGCGTCTAAGAGCGCGGCCAAAATGGGCACTGAAAAATCCGCTGACCCCATTAAGGCTAGGCGTAAATCGCCGGTCATGATGTGTTAGGGGCGGTTAAGCCCCCACCGCCTTTTCCGGGTTCTGTTTTTTGAGTTTCCGTAATTTGCGCAAGATCACGTTGCGTTTGAGCTTGGAGAGGTAATCGACAAATAAGATGCCGTCCAAATGATCCATTTCGTGTTGGATACAAACCGCCAGCACGCCGTCCGCTTCCAATTTGGCGCTTTTGCCGTCCCGGTCCAGATAGGATATGCGCACCCGCTCAGGCCGGGAAATTTCGGCAAAATGATCAGGCAGCGACAAACAGCCTTCTTCATATTCGAACAATTCTTCGGACGCCCAGGTAATTTCGGGGTTTATCAGGCATTTTGGATCACGCAGATTTTCATCTTTCGACACATCCGCCACCAAAATGCGTTTCTGCACCCCGACTTGAGGCGCGGCGAGGCCAAGGCCGGGCGCGGCGTACATGGTGACCAGCATATCGTCCATAAGCGTGCGTACCCCATCATCGACGTTTTCGACGGGATCGCATTTAACTTTCAAGCGCGGATCGGGCGCGATGATGATAGGCAAAAGGGCCATAGTGTATAAGTGTCCGATTCGCTGTTATTGCTCGGATCAGGTGGAGATAGGCCAGCGGCCCGGATCGGTCAAGTTCTTGCAACCCGCTTGGTTAATGGGTGCTGCGCTCATTGGATTGCGCTTTGCCCGTCATTGCGGCATCCTCGTGCAAACGAAATAGGAACACGAGGCATGGAACTTTCCCTAACGGCGATTGTCGCAGCCACTTTTTTTGTACTTGCCGCCGGCCTTATCATCGGTCGTCTTGCGGCGGGCTCGAAGGGCGTTTTCTCGGAAAACGAGAACGAGGCAATGCGCGCCGATCTGGAAGAAGATATTGATCGGCTGCGCGCCGAGCGCAACGGCTTTCGCGATGAGGCCACAGCCCTAAAGATCGAAAATGCAAAGCTTGATACGACCTTGATCAAGGAGCGCGAAGCCCAGGCGGAAAAACTGGCGCTCTTGGAATCAGCCGAAGAGAGGCTGAAATTACAATTCCAGACGGTGGCGGCCGAAATATTAAAAGGCCACAGCACCACCTTTACCAAACAAAACAAAGAACAGCTGGAAGGGCTCTTAAATCCGCTCGGCACCCGCATTAAAGAATTTGATGAATCTTTAAAAAAAGCACACATGGAAACTGTCACCGAACGCAGCATCCTTAAAGTGCAGATCGAGAACCTGACCACCACCAGCACCGATATGATGGCGGAAACGACCAATCTTACCCGCGCGCTTAAAGGGGATTCCAAAACCCAGGGCGCATGGGGAGAAATAATTTTGGAAACCATTCTCGAAAAATCAGGGCTTCGGGCCGGCGTGGAATATATCGCCCAATCGACCCATACGGATGACGCGGGCAACCGGTTGCGTCCGGATTTCCTGGTCAATTTGCCGGGCGATCAGCGCATTGTTATCGATTCGAAAGTTTCGCTAACCGCCTACGACGCGTTTATCGCAGCGGAAGATTTAGAAGAGCGTACCCGCCACCTGCGCGCGCATATTCAATCCATGCGCACCCATATCAAACAATTGGGCGAAAAGAATTACCAATTGGCCGCCCGGTCGCATTTGGATTACGTCATCATGTTTGTGCCCATCGAAGGCGCCTTGGCGGCTGCATTACAGGAAGACCCCGATTTAACCCTCTATGCGATCGATCAGAACGTGCAGATTACGCCGCCCAATAATCTAATGGCCCTTCTGCGCACCATCTCCAATGTGTGGCAGGTGGAACGGCGCAACCACAACGCCGAAGAAATCGCCCTACGCGCCGGCGGGCTCTATGACAAATTTGTCGGCTTCACCAAGGATATGGAAGCCATTGGCGCCAGCCTGGATAAGGCCAAAGGAAGCTACAACACGGCGCTCGGCAAGATGAGTTCCGGGCGCGGCAATATCGTCCGCCAGATCGAGCAATTGAAAGAAATGGGCGCCAAAACTTCAAAATCGGTGGCGCCAGATTTGCTGGACGAATCGGATCACTTAGGCGGCGAAGACATCGAAACGGGCGCCGGGATCGAACTGGTTTCCGACAACTCCAAGCCCGCAGCGGAGTAATTCAGCCATTTTTCGGCTTTAACCTGCCGGCGAAAATAACCCCAGCAAAATTAAAGTTGCCATTTGAGTCTGAATCAGGCGAGCATGGTTAGGTAAGTTTGATGGAAACCATTTCGGGGGAGCACTCGCATGATGTATGTCATCGCCACTATCGTTCCACCGGCCGCCATATTTATGGCCGGACGCGTTTTTTCAGGCATCCTAAGCACGATCATCTGGGGCTTGAGCATTCTTATATTCGTCTTCAGCCTCGGTTTCGGAAGCTTTTTAAGCGGCCCGTTATGGGTCATTGCGGTTCTTCACGCGCTCTACATCAC
>JABMOP010000465.1 GCA_013204125.1 Rhodospirillales bacterium
ATGCCATAATGATCGGATATTGGCGGGAATTTTTCTTCGATCCCAACGTGCCCGAAACCGCCAAGTACCTGGTAGGTTATTTGCGTTGGATGATTTTTGCCTATCCGATATTCCTGATTCAAATTCCGTTCGTGATGATCGTATTGTTCATGACCTTCCGCCCCGAATACAGCGATTTATCACGGGCGGTTGTCCGCCTTCGCGCCCAGGTCGAACAAGAAGGCCCGATGAAAAGGTCAGCTTGGGTTTCCTTAATATTATTTTTTATGACACTTCTGGGGTGGATATTCCTGTCCGACAAGGTTGGCATGGGAACTATTGCTCTTCTCAGCGCGACAGCCTTCCTCATTGCCGGCCTCGTGCGCTGGGAAGACATCAATTCGGGCGTCAATTGGGGCGTGGTTTTGCTTTACGGCGCGGCGATTTCGCTCGGTGTCGAGATGAAGGATTCAGGCGCCGCCGCATGGGTTGCGGCAAGTTTCCTTGATCTGCTGGCGCCTTTTGGCGCCGAAAAAGGTTTGGGGCTCTTAGCCTCGGTTTCGGTGCTGACCGCCGGTATTGCGAATACTATGTCGGCCGGGGCGTCGGTCGCTATTTTGGGTCCGATCATGCTTAAAGTAGCCATCGCCGCCAACGAAAGCCCCATCATGATGGGGTTTGTTACCGCCGTTTCGACGGGATTCGGATATTTGACCGTATTTGCGGCGCCCGCTTGCACCATCGTATATGCATCCGGTTACTTAAAAGCCACAGATTTTCTCAGGGCGGGTTGGAAATTGGTCATAATTTCGACCATAATGGTGCTGTGTGCGGCGGCTTTTTATTGGCCCCTTCTTGGGGTCTAATCAGCTACACTAAACTAGGTAACCAGGGGAAGGCTTGGCAATGGCTGAGACCGACGTTGAGTTTGAAGAAATTTATAGGGCCCGGAAAGCTCGTTTCCGCGTGCTTGTCTGTATTGATGGATCGGACGATTCCTATCTCGGATTGAACTACGCCGCAGATGTCGCGCGCGGACCCAATGCCGATATCATTCTTCTTTTTGTGCGGCCCTTGGATCAAGGCATGCGCACCGGCGGGCTTCAGGTGCGCGTTGCGCGTGAAAACATGCTTAATTGGGGGTTGGAATTGCCGGGCATGCAATACCTGAAAAAGGGTAGGGACCGCCTGTTGGAAGACCCAGAATTGCCGTCTGAATGGGGCGAAGAAACCACCCACACGGATGTCGAGGGCGATCCCCTTGGCGACAACAAGATCGAATACCAGGATGCCAGCGGTAAATCTATTGTGCTTAAAGTCAAAACGGCGCCATCGATTGCGGCGGGCATTTTGGATCAGTACGAGCTCGGCCCCTATGATTTAATTATCCTCGGCGGGTCGGGAAGATGGGGCGGGCGCGGGATATCGCTCTGGGATCCGGCCGTTGCCGAAAAAATTGCCGTTCATTCGCCTTGCTCGGTTCTTGTGACGCGTGAATTGAAGGGCGGAAAAGGGCACCTTTTGTGCACCGACGGTTCCGAGCGGGCGATGGAGATGGTGCGCAAAGCCGCTGGCTTAATCAATAAGACCAAGGCGGGGCACCTGTCTATTCTCTCGGTGGCTTTGGACGAAACTGGGGAAGCTGAGGCAAAAGCCAATGTTGAAAAAGCCGCCAGTCTGGTTCGGTCGTTGGGCGTCGAGCCCCGATCTACGTTCACCCGCATCGGTAATCCTGTCGAAGAAATCATTAAGGCCGGGTCCGAGTATTCGATCATCGTTACCGGCGATACGGGTAAAAGCGGTATCCAGAGATTTTTTATGGGTAGCGTTGCCTTCAAAGTAATGGAATTTGCCAAAAACTCGGTCATGGTTGTGCGCTGACCTCTGCCGCAGGTTTGGCGATTTTGGCCGTGGTATTTTTAGAGGCCTTCAGAAGTGAAGCTCATTTGTAGATTTTCCGCCGTATTTTTAACTGTCGCGAGGCAGGCGTCAGCGGCGTTTTTGGGAATAAAAACTGAAAGACGCATGATATAAAGCCCGTCCGCTGTCGGCTCGGTCACCAAGCGGACGATATTGGCTTTAAATTCAATAAACACCTCGCAAAGGCGGGCGATGAGACCGGGCTGATCGCCGCCGGTTAAGGTGATCTGGTGGGTAATTTGCCCGGTCGGTCCTTGTAGCGGCGCCAATTTGAAATCGGACACCTTTATTTCGGCATCGCCCAGCACAGCCAACGACGACAGTTCTGCGTTCAAGGCGTCTAAATTAATGCCGCCCGGCAGTTCAACAACCGAGGTAAATTCCGCGCCTTGACCC
>JABMOP010000466.1 GCA_013204125.1 Rhodospirillales bacterium
CGCACCAGCTCGCCGATGGCATCCACTGCTTCCAGCCATTCGCGCAAATCCTGGATCGGCTCGTTATCTGATTTCTTGGCGGATTTTGATTTATCGGTCATTGCGGAATATTTCCTTGTCCGGTGTTAGCTGCGCCCGCCGGCCTCAATTTTGCCGGCAGTCGCTTTCAGATATAAATCACGGGTATCGTGCATGGCCTTGATGCAGGTCATGTCGAAGTCTTCGGTCGGTTCCGGATCACGTCCCCAATGACCAAGCTCGTCTTTGCCGCGCAGCAACATGGCGGTCGAACCTTCGAACCGGGTTTCGCGCACATGCGGCGCCACATAATGGATGGAAAGCCCGACCCGCGGATGATCGGCATTGTTGGGGCTTGATCCATGCACCACGCCTTCATGGTGAAAGACCACTTGGCCGGGTTCAAGCACGGCGCTGACGGCCAAATCCAGCGGCACGTCGATGGCGTTTTGCGCCATCGGCAAAATATTATCGGCGTCGGGCTTGATCTCGTGAATGGTTTGGCTTTTGTGCGATCCCGGAATGTATTGGACGCAGCCCGATTGCTCGGTCGACGGATTGAACGCCAGCCACGCGGTCAGGGTTTCCGCCGGATCGAAGCCATAAAAAAAACTGTCCGTGTGCCAAGATACATAGCGCGGATCATGCGCTTTTTTAGCAAAAAACGATGCGCCCCAGCAGAGAATATCGGGACCGATCAGATCTTCCACCGCGTCCAGCAATATAGGATTACGCACGACGTCGCAGAGCCACGGGAACGGAAGTTGCGCCTTGATGCGGAAACGTTCTTGCGGTTCGTCGCCGATGGCGGCTTCTAAATCTTCGAATTTTTGTTTGAGGTCATCTGCCTCCGGTCGGGAATAGACATCGAACGGAAATAAAAACCCGTCATCGCTATAGGATTTAATCTGCTCGTTCGTCAGCGCTTTTGGCATCGTCCGGCCTTTCAATTGACCTGAAGATTATGCTCGGATCGGACCTATTGTCCATGCTCCGGCAATTTATCTTTGCGGTAGCGAAGCGCGAATTTCAGGTAGAAAACCATGAAAAACATGATCCCGGCGGCGCTATAGAAAATCAGATTGAGGCCGCCGAGCGTAAAACCCAGTCCGGCCAATAGAGGCCCTATGGTCTGGCCGAGCCGCGCGGTCATTGAATTGGCGGCCATAATGCCGGCCAGCGATCCGGTCGGCGCTTCGGCCACCAGCACCGATTGGAAAGACGGGAACGCCATGCCGGTGTTGATACCGGCCAGCACGGCGGGCACCACCAACCACCAGACACTCGGCATCAAGGGGGTAATGGCGAAAGACAGCGAGAGCGCCCCAAAGGCCACATACATCAGACGGGTCTCGCCGAAACGATCGACCAAGCGGCCCAAATTGAAGGCGAGCACCGCGCCCATGATGACGCGCGCCGATACAATGACGCCGATCATCACCGCCGATGCGCCGAACGATAATTCCATCAGGATCGGAATAAAGGTCAAGTTGATGCCGTGATTGACCATGGTCAGCGAAAAGGGAATGGCCAGCAGTTGCAATATGCGCTTGGACGAGACGCTGGCTATGGTGCGGGTAAGGTAGGCTTTGAGCGATGAGCCTTGTTCGGGCTCGTCCTTTTCCATGACGCGAAGGGCAAAGAGACCGACCGGAATGGCCAGGGCATACAATATAAACGGATATTGCCAGCCGATGATGGCGAGGGCGCCGGCGATCAAGGGCACGGTGGCGTTGCCGACCTGCCCGAGCGCCATGCGGATGCCGAAAACACGCGCCCGCTGTTTCGCCGCGAAATAATCACCGACCAGCACGATGGAAAGCGAGCCAAGCGATCCCGCGCCGATACCGGTTAAAAAGCGCATGGCCAGGAGGCTTTCAAAATCAGGCGCCAGGCCGCTGGCCGCGCCGGCAATCCCGTAGAGAAAAAGAAGCGGCACCATCACCCGCCGGCGCCCGAACCGGTCGGCCAGCACGCCGGTGATCGGCACGAAAAAAATACCGGGCATGGTGAAGAAGGTGATCACCAGCCCAATCTGATCGGGCGCAATGCCGAGCGCATGGCGGATGGTCGGCAGGGCCGGCGAGATCATCGATTGGCCGACGATGGTGGTGATCGAGATGGCGCAAATGAGTTGAAGGTAGCGGTTGGTAAACAGGCTGGCTTTGCCTTCTTCGGGTATCTCGGTACTCATTTAAGCGCCGCCTGGATCATGACTTCGAAGGCGTTCAAGAAACGCGAACGATCTTCTTTGGAAAATGGGCGCGGCCCACCGGTCATCTGGCCGGCATCGCGTAAATCGGTCATCAAATTCCGGGTTGCTAAAGTCATACCCATATTATCTTCGGTGAATGTGCGGCCGTTGGGGCGGAGCGCCGCCGCGCCCATTTTAAGGCAGCGCGCGGCCAAGGGAATATCTTGCGTCACGGCGACATCGCTCGGCCCCACATGATCGGCGATCCAATCATCGGCGGCATCGGCCCCTTGGGCGACGACGACCAATTGGACAAGCGGATCGGCGGGTGGGCGGATGCCGCCATCGCAAACCAGATAGGTTTTCAAGCCGTGCCGCCCGGCCACCCGCAGCACTTCATCTTTCACCGGACAGGCATCTGCATCGACGTATATTTCGGTCATTTATTCAATCCGGTCCTCAGACGGGCAGGGTCGGAACGGGGCCCGCCGCCTTGCCTTGGAGGGCTTTGGCGGCCCGTCCTTCGCGGTAAGAGATATAGGTGGCGCCGCCGAAAATTACGGCGCCGCCGACAAAGGTCCACACCGTCGGAATTTCGGCAAAGAAGATGATACCAAACGCGCTGGCCCAGATCAGCTTGGTGAAATCGAACGGCATGACCAGACTGGCGTCGGCGCTTTTCATGGAATGAGCAAACAGGAGTTGCCCGGCGGTGCCAAGCGCCGCAATTGCGATCAGCCAGGCCCATTCATCCAATGTCGGCCAGCGCCAGAAAAAGAGGGCTGGTATTAGGGTGAAGAGGGCCAGGAAGAGCATGCCGTAAATGGTGATGGTCACCGGAGAATCGGTAGCTGACATGCGCTTGATGGCGATGACGGCAATGGCCCAGCTGGCCGATGATCCGACCGCCAGCGCGGCGCCGACGCCGACCGTCTCGAACCCCGGCCGCAAAATAATGACCGCGCCGGAAAAGCCAATGACCAGACTTGCAATGCGTCTGGGGCCGAGCCGCTCGCCCAAGAACGGCACCGCCAAAAGGGCAACGAATAAAGGCACGGTGAAGCTAAGCGCCGATAGCTCGGCCAAGGGCATCAATCCCAGCGCCAGGAAATAACACATCATGGCGGCGGCGTTGAAGACGCCGCGCACCGCCATCAAGCCCAGTTTGTTGGTTTTGAGCGGCGCCAGACCTTCGCGAAAGAGGATCGGCGCCAGCATAAATAAGCCGATGAAATTACGCATGAAGGCAACTTCGAAGGGATGCAAGTTTTCGGCCACGTGGCGCACCATGGTCGACATAGACGTCAGCAGCATGGTGGCCAGCACCATCAAGATGATGCCGCGCAGATTGGCTGATAGCGTGCCGCCAATATTCGTCACGTATGTTTCTCCCAGCGGGCCCCAGGCGGGGGCACCGTCCAGTAATGTCACTTGGTAAGAAAGGGAAGGAATGATTGGGTGGATTATACCGGCCCGAAAATCCCCCGTCCAGGCGCCACCCTCCAACCCCGTTTGGCTTGAATATAGGCGGCTAAACCTCTAAATCGGGGGTATGAAAAGTTTTGACTTCATAAGGCGTTACGGGCTTTGGACCAACGATCAGGCGCGCCAGGCCGAAGAATTGAAACGCCGGGCGGAAACTGGGGAATTGCAACTTGTCCGCATTGCCTTGGCCGATCCGCACGGCGCGTCGCGCGCCAAATCGGTGACCGTGCCGGCTTTTCTGGACGTCCTCGAAAACGGCTACAACATCAATATCGCGACCGCTACATTGGACGGTTCGGGCGAACGCGTATTTAAATCCTTCACCCGCGGCGGCGGTATGGATTTGGATGAAATGACCGGCTCGCCGAACCTCACCGTGGTTCCCGACCCCTCGACATTCCGCGTCCTCCCTTGGGCGCCGCATATCGGCTGGGTCTTGTGCGATCAATATTTTCACGACGGCACGCCGTTTCATTTTTCCACCCGCCATTTGCTGAAACAACAGATCGAGCGGCTAAAGCAACGGGGTCTCACCCATGTGGTCGGCCTCGAAAGTGAATGGTATTTGTCGAAAATCGTGCAGGAAAACCTCGCTCCTGAAAATATCGGCGAAGCCGGCGTTCAGGGAAAACCCATCGCCACGGCGCCGGTGGAGCGGGGGTTTTCCTATCACTCGGAAACCGGCCTCGACATCATGCAGCCGGTGTTGGACGAATTGACCAGCACTTATCTCGCCCTCGACCTCCCCTTGCGCTCGATGGAGAACGAATTTGGGCCGGGTCAGGTTGAATGTACCTTCACCGCCGACGATGCGCTTCATGCGGCGGATAATTATGTGCTTTACCGCACGGCAACACGGCAAGTTTGCCGCCGGCTCGGCTATTTTGCCAGCTTCATGTGCCGGCCCGGCATCGCCGGTCATGTGCCAAGCGGCTGGCATCTGCATCAGTCGATCACCGATGAACATGGCGAAAACCTGTTTACGCCGGCCGACCAAAGCCAGCATCTATCGCCCTTGGGCCAGCAGTTTCTGGCGGGGCTTTTGGATCACGCGCCCGCCGGGACTGTATTCGGCGCGCCGACCGTAAACGCCTATCGCCGCTTCCTGCCCAATTCGCTGGCGCCGACCCGGGCGAGTTGGGGCTACGATCACCGGGGCACCATGATGCGGGTGCTGGGCGGGGCGGAAGACCCGGCGACGCGCATCGAAAACCGCGCCGGCGAACCGGCGGCCAATCCGTATTTGTTTATCGCCTCGCAAATCGTTGCCGGGCTGGACGGGCTTGATCGGAAGTTAGATCTCTGGCCGGCGGACGACGATCCCTATAATTCCAATCATGCGGTCCTCCCCTTAAGCCTTAAAGAAGCGCTCGGCGCGTTGGATCAATCGAAGCTCTACCGACACGCTTTCGGCGATCTGTTTGTTGATTATTATCTGGCATTCAAAGGCGTCGAATTGGGCCGCTTCGGGAAATACTGCGAAGATCATGCCATTGACGGCGGCGGTATCAACGTGACCGAATGGGAACAGAACGAATATTATGACTTTTTCTGAACGGCCCGCGCATGACCAAAATTGATAAACCAGGCCCTGATTTTGACGCCTTGATCCATGAAGACCGGGTCCACCGGACATTGTATACGGACCCGGAAATCTTTCAGGATGAAATGTCGAAAATATTCGCCGCTGTCTGGGTCTATCTCGCCCATGAAAGTCAGATTCCAAAAGCCGATGATTTTGTGACGGCGCGCCTTGGCCTGCGTCCGCTGATCGTGACCAGGGATGGGGGCGATAAAATCCACGCGCTTTATAACCGCTGCACCCACCGCGGCGCCACTATCTGCCGCGAAGTCCAAGGCTCGACCAAGGCGTTTCAATGCCCCTATCACGGCTGGACCTATCAAAATAACGGCAAAATATCGGGCGTTCCCTGGCCGGACGGCTATGCCGGCAATGCGCTGGATGAAAAATTTAATCTGGCGCAAGTGCCGAGGGTGGCAAGCTATCGCGGTTTTATTTTCGGCACCTTGAACATGGATGCGCCGCCGCTCGAAGAATATCTGGGCGGCGTACGCGGCCCGATTGATGAATGGCTGGACCGCCACCCCGGCGGCAAAGTGGCTTTGTGTAACGCCAATCGGCTCAAATATAACGGCAATTGGAAACTCGCTTACGATAATTCAGCGGACGGCTATCACGTTGTTTTTTCGCATCGCTCGCTCCTGGCCATGGAAAACCGCATGGTCGAAGAAGACGACAAGGGCATGACCTATTATAAAGACAAGCCCGACGACCAGCCGATGTATGTCAGGTATTTCGGCAATGGCCATCATTTCAAGGACAAGCGCCCGAATGTTGAAAAACGGCCCGGCGCCTTGTGGGAAATTGAAAGCCTGCACCCGGGGATGGAGCATTATGAACAAGACCTCCGCCGCCGCTATCGGGACAAGGCGGATGAATTGCTGGATTTGGCGTCGTCGGAACCGGTCAATATCAACGTCTTTCCGAACCTCTTAATTCTCGGCAACCATATACAAGTCTTGCAGCCGGTCTCAATGACCGAGACCGATACCACATGGTGGGGGACGTTGGTGGTTGACGACGAAGGCGTGCTGGCCGGCGCGGTGGACGATATCAACGCGCTTCGCATGCGCACCCAGGAAGGCTTCCCCAATTTCGGCGAAGTCGATGATCTGATGAATTTCGAACAGATTCAGGTAGGCCTCGGCGCCGAAGAAGATGAATGGGTTTACATGCACCGGGGGCTTGGAATTGAAGGCCGCATATCCGTCGATGAAGGCGGCGTCGTCACCGGGCCGTCGACCGATGAATTGTTCATGCGCGAATACATGAAAGAATATAAGCGCCTGATGAAAGCCGCACCGAACCTCACCATCACCCGCGATACAGGGGAGGCTTAAGGCCATGGACCACGATCCATCGCGCACTTCGCATTATATCGGCAATGAATATTACGAAAAATTGATCGCCGACTTTAGCGGCTGGCAAGTTGACGAAAATGAAATAGCCGATTCCGGGATACGCGATGCGTGCCGAAGATTGCTCGAAAAAGAAGCAAGGATGCTGGATGAAGACCGGCTGGATGATTGGCTCGGGCTTTACGCCGCTGAATGCGTCTATTGGGTGCCGGCATCTTTAGGCGGCGGCGACCCGCGCCGCGAAATCGCAATTTCCTTCGATGACCGGCGGCGGCTCGAAGACCGCAATTTCCGGCTCAAAAATGATTACGCCTGGTCGCAGCGGCCGAAACCGCGCACCGCGCGCACGGTCTCCAACGTCGCCGTCTTTAAAACCGATGATGAGGCATCGCTCATGGTGCGTTCAAATTTTATAACAACCGAGTTTCAAGCGGGCGATTTCAGAACCTATACAGGTTGGAGCGGCCACCGGTTGAGGATTGGCCAAGATGGGACATACGAGATCCTGGTCAAGCAGGTCAATTTGATCGATTACGACCAAAACCTCCGTAATCCGAGCATCACTCTATAATTTGGGCGGCGCTGGTGGCTAGGTTTTGACGCCGGGGCGTACGAATTTTTTGTCCAGATGGCCTTTGCCTTCCTGATCCCCTTCATCAAACAGCCAACGATAGCCGTCTTTGGGGTTGGTCAGGATTTCCCAGCAATTGTCGTCGATGTCCCAAAAATAGAAACTGTAGGTCCCGTGTTGCAGGATCGGTTTGGAAATCTTTGTCAGACCCCATTTATCCGCCTGCTCTACCGTGGTTTTGTGGGCGGCGTCGACGTCTTCTTGGGTTTCTACATCGAACCCATTATGGGCGAGAAGGCCCATTTTTTCGGTGCGCCGTTTTTGTTCGACGACGGCATAGGTGTGATTGCCGCCAAGACGGATCAGAAGCGATATGGGGCTGGTGCGCACAACTTCACAGCCTAAAAATTCTTCGTAAAATTTGCGCGCGCGTTCCAGATCCTTGGATTCGAGCGTGCCGTGAGACAGAAAATTTAATTTGAGCGCAGGGTCCACTTTATTTTCATTACTGGAGGCGTCCATTTTTAATTCTCCTACCGAAACGGCCGCCGCCGGATGGCGACGGCGATATTTTGCGGGTGGTTCAGTTTAGCTTAGCTTAGCGATCCCACTGGCGGAGGACTTCGATGCCGGAAGCACGAACCTCGTTCATATAGGATTTAAGGATCTTGGTGCCGGGCAGGTTTTTTTTATCCAGGCCCGCCGCCCATTCCTTGGCGATGTTGGGCATGGCATTGGCCCAGCGTTTGCGTTCGGATTGAGGAAGCGTGGTCATTTTCACGCCTTTTTTGACCATTATCCCGGTGAATTTTTTAAGTCTGCCGCGGTCCATCTTGGCGTGGGCTTGGGCCCATTCTTGCGCGACATCCATGAAGATCGTTTTGACGAAGCTTGGCAGGCTTTCCCACATGTCGCGGTTGACGGTAAGCGCCGGAACATTGGTGGTGCCGAAGTAGGTTTTAAGGAAATAAGGCGCCGCTTCGTAGGTTTTGTAAGGGAACGCCAATCCTTCGCCGATCGGATATCCGTCATAAACACCATTTTTGATGTCGAGGAAGGATTTGCTCATGGCCGAAGAAACGATTACCGCGCCGGTGCCTTTGAGATAGTTGCCGAGCGCGCCCGAAGCGCCCAATTTGTGGCCTTTCAGATCGTCATAGGTTTTCACCGGGAAGTTCGTAAAAAGGTGCATGTTCTCGGATGACGCGCCGGCGAGGAAGACCTGATTGAATTTCAAGTAATGCTTGTTCATTTCAGGGTTTTGCTGGCGCACTTTGTTGTCCACTTTAATCATCGTGTAGGTGTCGGTGATGCCGAACGGGATCGAAGACGCGTATTGTTCCATCGGCAATTTCGACGGCTCGAAATTCCGCAAAATCACACCGACATGGCCGATGCCTTCTTCAACCGCTTCAAATACTTCGGGAAATGTCGCCAGGGTCTGCGCATAGGCCTGGGTCCATTCGATTTTGAAATCTTTGCCCGATGCGGCCAACCTGCGGCTCACTTCGGGAACAAAAAATTCCTTGGTGACTTTAACCGGCGTCACCATGGTCGGCGGCGCGCCGACGACGGTCATTTTGATGGTTTTGGCGGTTGCGGCGCCGGGCAGTGCCAATGCGGCAATGGCCGTAAGCGCAATCGTGCTTTTGGTAAGTGCTCTCATAACGTTCTCCTCCCCAGGTGTTCGGTTGAAAATTTAGTTTTATTAATTTTAAGAATGGCCAGCTTAACCATAATTCCTGCCACATGCGAAAACTATTTGGTTAACGGCCCTTGGCTCTCCTTTTCGGCGCCACCGGCAATAACAGCTGTGATGGGTGCTGGGCGCTATGGTAAATGGTGTCGGTGCCGACTTTGTAATAAAGATATTGATGGGTAAAAATTGCGTCGGTAACGGGCGAGTCGCCATTTATAATTTCGAGCCGGATGCGATGGCCTTTGCGGAATAGATTGGCAAACGGCATCACTTCGATGTCGAATTGATAGATTTTACCCGGCGCAATCGGCTGCGGGTCCGCATGGGTGTAGATCGGCCGCAATTTGGTGCTGCGCTTTTCGTCCAATTGCCTGTGCGAAGCGCGCAGCCATCCTTTGGACATTGTAATCGCTTGCGGTTGTAGCCCTTTTTTCCGGTCCGCCGCCGATTGCGGGAATTGGTCTTGGATACGCACGAAAAAATCCGTGTCGGTTGTTGTTGATGATGCGAACAGCTTCAAGACCACCGGGCCGATGACTTCTAAATCCTCTTTTAATGGCGGGGTGGTGAAAGGGAGCGCGCGGCGCACCGGGTCCGGCCCCATCGGTCCCATCGCCACGACGCCTAATTTCCAGGCCGGGTCCGGGTAGCTGTATTCGGTGGTGCCGCCGCCGCGTCCTTCTTTTTTCCGCCCAAGCCCGCCGTCGTTTTGCGAAGTGACGCTGCCGCTCGGCCCTTTGCTAAGATAGAAAGGTTGGAGGCGAGTACCCTTGATCGGCCAGGATTTTTCTTCCCGGTATTCTTCCAACCCGCGCACATAGATTTTGACCGGTGCTTTTTCCATGAATTTGTTTTTGCGGCCTTTTAAATGCTGAGCATAGAACGGCAGCAATTCGCGTTCGTGGTATTCAATTTTATCGAATAGATCATGTGCTTCGAACACGTCGCGGGCGCCGGTGACGGTCAATTTTTTCGGCGCTTTGACATCTTCGTAGCCGAGAATATTGCCGCGTAAATGCAGCCCCATTTTACCCCAATGGCCAATCGAATAGGTCGGCACCTTAATCTGGTCCAACCATTCCCAGGCGGAGCGTTCCTTCCACCAATCATCATAGGTCTGATGGATTTGCATCTCGAAGCCGATGTCTTCGGTCAGGGCCTTGCCGGTCGGCGCGTTGGCGGCGCGGTGCAAATTATTGACGCGGATCAGATTGTACCACGTAGCCATAAAATCACAGTAAATGCCGCCGTGGTAAGCGGTGCCCCGGTAGATATCGACGGCGCCGTCATAGGGCGCGATGCAAGCCAGTCCGGGCGGGTTCATGATGCCCATGAACCATTGCGACCAGGCATAATAAGATTGACCGAAGCCGCCGACCTTGCCGCTGCACCATGGCTGGCGCGAAATCCATTCGATCAGCTCGTAAATATCTTGCTGTTCATCGTAATCGAGCAAGTTATAGGTGCCGTCGGATTTCCCGGTGCCGCGCACATCGACGCGCACATAGGCGTAGCCGTGTTCGCGCACATACCATTCCACCGGGCCAACTTCACGCCACAAAAATTGAGTGCTGTGCGGCAGATCATCGGTGACAAATTGATACGGCGAAATAGCCGCCAAGGCCGGAAAGCCGCCTATGGCGTCTGGGCGGTAAATCCTGGGGGCCAACTGCGTGCCGTCGCGCATGGTCACAAAGATATCGTCTTCGATAATCATATCGTATTTGGGGGTCGATTTCCGCCTTGATTTGCGCGCCATGGCGGCTCTCCCTAAACGCCTTCGGATACCAATGTATTGGATAATTTACCGATGCCCTCGGCTTCAACTTCGATTACATCGCCGGCTTTCATAAACACTTGCGGATCGCGACCGAAGCCGACCCCGGCGGGCGAGCCCGTTGTAAAAAGATCTCCGGGCAAAAATTGGTACCACTCGGAGAAATAAGAAATCAGATCGTGGACTTTGAATATCAGATCGTCGGTTTTGGTCGATTGCATGACTTTGCCATTGAGGGTCGTCGTCAATTGTAAATCATGCGGATCGTCAATTTCATCTTTGGTGACCATGAACGGGCCGGACGGCGAGAATGTGGGCAATTGTTTACCCATGATATTGCGTTCCCACGCCTGGATCGAGCCGAAGGTGCCTTCGGATTTGAAAACTTCCGGCACCCAATCGCGGGCCGACACATCGTTGACGATGGTGTAGCCGGCGACATAATCAAACGCTTCATCGATCGAGACCCGGTGGCAGGGGCGGCCGAAGACAAAGGTAAATTCGCCTTCAAAATCAATATGGTCCGCGCATTGCGGCGGCACGATAATCGGCTTTCCCGACCCGGTCAGCGTTGACGCCGCTTTTATAAACGCGGTTGGCCGCGATGGTCTTGGCGTGCCGCTCATTTCATCCAAATGGCGCCCGTAATTAAGGCCCGCCGACATAATCAGCCGGGGATCCGGGATCGGTGCATTGAGCGGCGTCCCGGCCAGATCGCGCAAGATATCTTCTTCTCTAAGCCCGGCGCGCTCGTCTTCAGACATGGTGTCCACTTCGTCCAAGCAGCTTCGGACAACCTCCAGCGCCTTATCACCGGTTTCTAAAATTCCGCGCACGCTTGGTGGTACGATATGTGATCCAGCAGAGCGCGCACTGTAGGCTGTCAGATCGAGGAGTTCTGCATCGCCAAAAAGGACCGCCGGATGGCCGCTTTGGCCGGTGTCGATTGTCGAAAATTTCATTTTGTACACTCCATCCTATCGCACCAGAACCAATGCAATATCGGGGATTAAAAGGACTAAGATCAGCACCACCAACATGGTCAGGGCAAACGGCGCCGCGCCCCAGAAAATGTCATCGACGCTAATTCGGTGATCTTCAAGATTATTATGTATGACAAATACCGCAAGCCCTAAGGGCGGCGTTAAAAGCCCGATTTCAACTGCGATAATGGTAACGATGCCAAGCCATATCAGATCAACGCCGAACGGTTGCACCGCCACCAGCGCCAGGGGAACCGTGATCAGCATGATCGAACCTGCGTCTAAAATGGTGCCCAATAAAATGATGATGACGACGTAAATCGTGATCAGCCCCGCCAATCCCATTCCCGATTGCATAATCATCGATTCCATAACATTAGGAATGCCGGAAATCGAAATCATGCGCGCATAAAGATGCGCCGATAAAAGTAAGAAGCAGATGGCGGCGGTGACATAGCCGGTTTCCGTCAGCGCATCCCATAGCCGTTTCCAAGTGAGTTTTCGTTTTGCGATGGTCAGGACAAGCGCGCCCAAGACGCCAACGCCGCCGGCTTCGGTGGCGGTAAATAATCCGCCGTAAATACCACCCATAATAATGAAAATCAGAACCAGGATAGGGACGCTTTTGCTGACGATTTCTCCGCTGGTCAAATTCGAATCGAGCGCATTTTCAAGCGTCGATGCGTCCGCCACATAATTGGGAAACTTGTGCGCCATGAGCCAGATAAGCACGCAATAGGCGGCGGAAAGCACAATGCCCGGAAGAATACCGGCGATGAACAAATCGCCGATGGAGGTTTCGGTCAGGATGCCGAACAGGATCAGCAGCAGGCTCGGCGGGATCAACATGCCGAGCACCGAAGAGCCCGCGACGACGCCGACGGCGAAGCGCGGTTTGTAGCCGAGGCGCAGCATTTCCGGCACCGCCACTTTGGTAAACACCGAGGCCGAAGCGATCGAAGTTCCGGTCACGGCCGCAAACACCGCATTGGCGGCGACCGTCGCCGATCCCAGCCCGCCTTTAACGCGGCGGAATACGTGGTTGGCGACTTCGTAGGTATCCTTGCCGATATCCGATACGCTGACCAGAAGGCCCATCAGAATAAACAGTGGAATGACGCCAAATTCGTAGCGCCTGAGACTTTCGCCGGCGGAAAGGGCCAGCAGCCTGCCTGCAATTTCCATATCGCCGCGGATCATCCAAACGCAAACGAAGGAAAGAAGCGCCAACGCCACCCCCACATGAACGCCGACAAAAACGAGCAAAAGCACAAAGAAGATGGAAATCAGCCCGATCTGCACCGAGCTCAATTCGATCACCATGGCCATGGCCAGGAACGAGATAACCACGGCGGCGACGGCGATCAGCCCGTACATTACGCCGCGCCCTTCGCTTGTGCTGTGGATCGAATGATATCTAAAAAATTGGATATCGCGGCGTACGAGACGAAGGAATTGCACCATTATCACGGCGGCGCCGACCACGATCAGCAACTTGATCGGCCAAATCGGTAAGGTGAAATCGCCTTCCAGCCCGGCATAGGTACCCCGCCGCCATGCCTTGGAGAACAGCGGCAGGCTGTATTGAATAAGCAAGATCATCAGCACGAAACCGGCCAGATGATAAACCCCTTGAAGCAAGTGGCCGGTCGCCGGGCGGTTGTCCAAAAGCCGACCGATGACCACGTCAGACCGGGTCATGCGCCCACGCCGAAGCGCCGCCGCCAGTTGCAGGAAGACAATCACGATGATCGACATTTCGATAATCAAAGGCACCCCGCTAATCGGCCGGTTGAACAGCAGGCGGCTGAAGACATCTATGTTAATGAGCGCCATAATGACGAAAATCCAGGCGCTGCCGATCGCGTTTAGCCCGGATATCGTAGCGTCGAACCATATTATCGGCCAGGGTCGGGTTTGCCGTGGGATTGGCCCGCCGTCATCGGAAAGGGCCTCAGACATGCCGCCCCCCAATTGGAATTTTCGTCGCAGCTATGATTGCGAATGCCAAGTGATCCTCCCCTTTGACGTCTCTCTGTTATTTTAAGTGCCCAGTTACTGGTGCTTAGCCGCACCGTAGCACGGCCCCCGCGAATTCGTCCACACATGATGAAAATGTGCTAGGATGCGCATGTTTCGCGCCGAGTTATGTTTTAGTTTCAGGAGATGTTTATGCCGACGCCATTAGAAGTTTTAAAAAATAGCAGAGAACGGGTCGTGGCCAAACGCGGCGCCGACGATCCCTTTGTGAAAAGCTTGGATGAAAAAATAGCCGCCGCCGAAAAATTGGCCGGTGATTTAAGCGAGGCGGATGGCGCGGATTCTGCAAAAGACGCGTCCGGCGCTCGCGCAGCTTCGGGCAAATCACCGCCGGCGCCCAAAGCCGCCAAAGGCGCAGGCTCTTCCGGCGTGCGAAAAACCGGCTCCGCCCGATCCCGCTAAATTAGGTAATACCTAAGCCTGCTGGGCGCGCCTATTGACCCCGGTCATAGACTGCGGGCGGGTATTGGATTATGTAAAACCGGTAGTCTCGCGAATTATTCAATTCTGCGGAGGCAGTGATGTTTGAAAATCCTTCTTTGATTACCCGTATCGCCATCGGCAAGGCCACCGGCTTCGTCATTGGGCTCATCGCCTTTATATGTGTGCCGTATTTCGTGCCCGATGCCGGTTGGCTGATTCGCTGGGGATTCCTTCTCTGGTACACAACTCTGGGCGCCATCATCGGTGTATTCGGGGTGTTTACGTGGCACCCGATCCTCAAATTGCCGATGCCGTGGTGGATCCGAGCGCCATTTGTCGGCGCCTGGATGAATTTCGTTCTGACGTTCTTCGCCTTTGATACAATCAAGGACATGATGGTTGCCATGTTCGGCGCCGACGGAATGCTACAATCCCCGTTTTGGATCACCGCCGAAGGCGCTGTGGTTGGTGTAATTATCGGTTATCTCGCCACTCGATTTGGTGGCGAAGGCAAGGAAACGGTCGATATATAGATACTGAAGCTTAGGCGCGGGGGTCCGAAAACGGCAGCCCGAAACGCGCCTTTCCGTAGTTGATGGCTTGGGTGTCCCAGGCAATGGCGACTTGCGATGCGGCGGCGTGAATGTCGCGCCAACAGCGTTGTATATGGCTACTCGGGTCCATGGCGCGCATGCCGGCAAGCCCATGAAGCCGGTCGGTGGCGCGCAGGCAAAGCACAACGGCGTAGGCATTGTTGCGCCGCCATTCGGTGCGTTGCAGCAATGTCGGAATCTCATCTCTTATGGTCATGTCTTCGGCGGTGCGGCAATCCCGCGCCAAGACCGCCCAGGCCGCTTCGATCTCGGCCGCCGATTCGGAAATCGCGGCCAGCACCGTCGGCTGCTCGGCCAATTTTGCGCCAAAAATCGAGATGCGGTTCTCGATATCTTGTTCGGTTAATTCAAGGGCGCCCCGCGCCATGCCCAAAGGCGGCGCCGAAAACAATTTGGCGCCGATCCCCCAAAACGGAAGTTTATAGAGCGTGCCTGGATTTATGGCGCTGCCGGGCGTCGGCCCGCCATGCATATCCAGCGAAGATATCTGCCGGTATCGGGGGATGAACACCTTGTTCATGGAGATCGAGCGGCTGCAGGTGCCGGCAAGACCCGAAACATACCAATCGTCGATAATTTCGATTTCCGATACCGGCACCAGCGAAAACCGGTGTTCCGCCGGGCCGTCTTCGGGGGTCAGGAATATTTGCAGATTAACCCAGTCTGCAAAATCGACGCCGCTGGAATAATTCCAGATGCCATCTACTTGCAGCCCGCCATCGACCACTTCGACATGGGCGTCCTTGCCGGGATGGGCCGAGACGATAATAGTATCGGGATTGGTCCCCCATAATTCTTCTTGGGCCTTGGCATCTTTCATACCGTTGATCAGGCCGTGAACGGCGACATTGGTGAATATCCAGGCGGCCGAGCCGCAGCCGCGCCCCAATTCGGCGGCAATATCGACGATGATGCCGACATCCATTTCCAGCCCGCCAAATTTCTTCGGCTGGAAAATTTTATAAAAACCGGCGTCGATGAATTTCTGATGTATGTCGTCGGAAAGATGGCGGTTTTGTTCCGTCTCGAAGGCTTTTTCGCGCAGCAGAGGCACAAGTTCCTGGGCGCGTTTGATCAGCTCGCGCCGGTCCATCATTTCGTTTTTGTCTTTTTTGGATGCCATAATTTCCCCTGGTCACGGATATTTTTACAAGGAAATTTCACCGATGCAAACTTATGAGGCGGCGTTTGAACGATTGCCAGCCCGGTTTCTTACGCTAAAATCCCGGCAAGGGAGACAAATAAAATGGTCAGATACTCTATATCTCAACCCGTCAGCCAGGTCGAAGCGCCGAGGCTTCTAACCGGCAAAGGCCGCTATACCGATGATGTGACGTTGCCGCGTCAGACCCATGGTATTTTTCTGCGCTCGCCCCACGCCCATGCGGATATCGTCAGCATCTCTGCAGATGCCGCCCGGCAAATGCCCGGTGTGCTGGCGGTTCTGACCGGCGCAGATTACGAAGCCGATGGGCTCGGCAACGTGACCGGCGCTTCGCCGGGAAAATTGCGTGACGGCTCGCCGATGTTTCGCCCGCCGCGCCCGGCTTTGACCAACGACCGGGTCCGCCATGTGGGACAAGCGGTCGCCCTGATCGTCGCCGAAACAATTGATCAGGCCAAGGACGCCGCCGAAGCCGTCGAAGTTGATTACGCGCCCTTGCCGGCAAATCTTTCGACCGCCGAAGCCAATCAGCCGGGCACCCCGGCACTGCGCGCCGAAGCCCCCAATAACGAAGCCATGTATTTTGAACAAGGCACATCGGATGCCGTTGATCAGGCGCTGGAAGCCGCCGCGCATGTGGTGCGCGACCGTTTTGTTGTTAACCGGGTTACCGCCAATACGATCGAGCCTCGCGCCGTCGCCGCCGAATATGACGACGGGCGTGACCATTTCACCATCTACGCCTGTATGCAGCGCCCTTATATCTGGCGCACCTTGATGACCAAGCATGTGTTCGATATTCCCGAACATCAAATGCGGCTCATCGCCGGTGATGTGGGCGGCTCGTTCGGCATGAAGGGCGGGCTTTATATCGAAGTGCCGTTGATCGCCTGGGCGTCCAAAAAAGTTGGCCGACCGGTTAAGTGGGCGTGCGAGCGATCCGAAGGCCACATGGCCGACGATCAAGGCCGAGATATGGTGATCGATGCGGAATTGGGACTGGATGCCGAAGGCAACTTCCTTGCCGCCCGCTATACCTCCAACAACAATATCGGCGCCTATCTCTCGATGATCGGGTTTCTAACAACGCGCGGCATTGCCGGCTCGATGTGCGGACCCTATACGACGCCGCTCATTCATGGCCGCGCCGCCGCCGTTATGACCAATACCGTGTGTGTATCCAACTACCGGGCGCCGGGCGGCACGCCGGGCACCTACGTTCTGGAACGCATGATCGATATGGCGGCGCGCGATATGGGACTGGACCGGGTGGAAATGCGGCGGCGCAATCTCATTCCCGCATCTGCAATGCCGTACCGGCTTCCCACCAACGCGACATATGATTGCGGCGAGTTCGAAGCAGTGATGGATAAATGCCTCGAAAAATCCGATTACGCGGGCGGTGAAGCCCGCCGCCGGCAATCGAAATCGAACGGCAAACTGCGCGGCATTGGAATTTCCACCACCGTCGATCCCTCCGCCGGGCCGTCGCCGGAAACCGCGGAAGTCAGATTTGATCCTGGCGGAACGGCAACGGTCATCGTCGGCTCCACCGCCGGCGGGCAAAGTCATGAGACCATTTATACGCAGATCGTCTCGCAGCATCTTGGCCTCGAAGCGGAAACCATCCGCGTGCTCGAAGGCGATACGGACAAGCTGTCTTGGGGCACCGGCACCGGGGCTGCGCGCACCGCCACCATCGGCGGCACGGCCGTTTTCAAGGCCGCCCAGAAGGTCATCGAAAAGGGAAGGCGCATCGCTGCTCATATTTTGGAAACGGCGGAAGCCGATATCGAATTCGACGAAGGCGTTTTTTCGGTCGCCGGCACAGATCGTTCGGTCACCATTACCGAAGTTGCCCAAACCGCGTTCGATCAGACCAAGCTACCACCGGAAATAGAGATCGGGCTGTACGAGACTGCCACCTGGTCGCCGGACACCAACAACATCCCCAATAGTTGCCATATTTGCGAAGTGGAAATCGATCCGGAAACCGGGGCCATCGAAATTGATCGCTATACCGCAATTCACGATGTTGGCGTCGAATTAAATCCCAATTCGGTGAGGAGCCAGGTTCATGGCGGCATCGCCCAAGCGGCCGGGCAGGCGTTGATGGAAGACATGGTGTACGATGCGGAAAGCGGGCAGATATTGTCTGGCTCGTTCTTGGATTACGCCATGCCGAGGGCCGATAATTTATGTAATTTCGATATCGGAAGCCACCCGGTACCGGCGACCACCAATCCATTGGGCGTCAAAGGCGCCGGCGAATGCGGCACCGTCGGCGGGCTGGCGGCGGTAATGAACGCCATCAATGATGCGTTGGAGCCCTTGGGCGTTCGCAATATCTCGATGCCGGCGACACCGGAGAAAGTGTGGGCCGCACTTCAAGAAGCGGGCGCGGCTTAATCAATCGCCGCGATCATCGGCGCCAATAGGTCTTCGTAGTTTTTCCAACGGTGGAGGGAACGCGCGTTGATGGGTTCGCGCACTTGGACGGCGGACGCAGTGTTCACTTCTCCGCCGCCACTGTGAAAATCCAAGCAGGCGGGATCCCATTCAAGACCGATAAACTGGATCAATTCTTTAATGCGGGGTTCCGGATCGGCGACCAGGGATTCATATTCAAGCTCCAGAAACGGGTCCGGTAGATATTCCCGCCAATGGGACATTAGCCGCTGGTAGCCACTAATGTAGTGTCCGATATCGGCCAGATCGCTAGACCAAGGCAGGGGGCCGGAAAAATTCTGAAAATAGCAGGAAAGACCGACATCGCGGACATCTCGGCGGCAATGGATGATGTAGGCGTTCGGAAATAAAATGCGGATAAATCCAAGATGCATAAAATTCGCCGGATATTTATCGACGACGCGGAGCACCGTGCCGCCCACTTCCCCTAATGGTTCAAGATAGGCGCCAGCGATTTCTTTCAATTGGGGCTGGCTTAAATCTTTCAGTGACCGAGGGTCTTTACCGGCGGCGACTTTCTCGAAATCGGTCAATTCGCCGGCCCCGGCGCCCGATTTGTGGTTGGCGATAATGCGCTCGATTAGGGTAGTGCCCGATCGCGGCATGCCGATCACGAATACCGGCCGGCCGCTGTCCGATCCGGCGCCGACCGGATTTGCCAGCAATTCCGGGTTGAACGCATCGATAATGCTATCGATCCTGCGCCTGTGGTCGTCGCCACTAAACCTATGCCCTATATTGGCCAGATGGGCCTTTCGCGCGTCATTGGCGGCGCGGAGATTATTCGCTGCATCGCCGAATTCGCCGCCGAGATCGAAATGGCGGGCGAGCGCAAAATGCGCATGGACCGAAGCCGCTAGCGGCAAATTTTCCTTTTGACTCAGCGATTGCAGCTGGATCAATTTGCCATCGCTGAATGGTTGACCGGTAGTGGCGATCAAATCGAAATAGGCCTGCGCCGGCGCCGGGCCGCTCTCAATCGCTTTTTCGAACAGCGCCGCCGCTTCATCACTCAAGCCTTGGCGCCGGCGAATGATGCCGAGCGAATACAGCAACCCCGGATGGTCGGGTGTGTCCGTTAAAAGTTTCATCACTAATTCTTCGGCGCGCGCCGTATCACCGATTGTCGAGAGGGCGTTGGCAAGGCCGAACTTGGCGCGCGGGTCATTGGGCGAGAGCGCGACGCATTTCTCAAAAGCTTGTACGGCACTTTGCGGGCGCATAGTGGTCATCAGGATATTGCCCATAGACAGGAACAGTCTCGGATTGTCCGGCGCCAGCACCGCTTGATTTTGTAAGGCGGCGAAGGCGTCTTCGAC
>JABMOP010000040.1 GCA_013204125.1 Rhodospirillales bacterium
CGTGTAAACAGATCGCCCCGTCCTTGGAAGAACTGGATGCTGAAATGGGCGATAAATTGACGATCGCCAAGATCAATATTGATGACAATCCGCAAACCCCGACCAGTTATGGTGTGCGCGGCATTCCGACGCTAATGCTGTTTAAAAATGGCGAAGTTGCGTCGACCAAAGTTGGCGCGTTGCCGAAAAGCAAACTGAAGGAATGGATCGAATCGGTTATTTAGGCGGTTCATGACCTAAGGACCCCTAATCGGCGAGGACCAATGCCGAGATGACCGGCTATTTGATGGATACGCCCCATACATGGGGTTTTTATAGCGAATTAAGCCCGCAATATTTGAATTATGTCTGCTTGCTGAGCGGACACAAGCCACCGCCCCTCGGTGGGAAATTCACCTATTGCGACCTCGGATGCGGCAATGGCGTGACGCTGACTGCGCTTGGCGAGATGTATCCCGAAGGTGAATTTATCGGCGTTGATCTTAGCGCCACCCATGTAGAGAACGGCGCGGCGTTAGCCGAAGCCGCGGGCCTCACAAATGTGCGCTTTTTGGAAATGAATTTTGCCGATCTGGCCGGGGCTAATTTACCGGACTTCGACTACATCGTTGCGCCCGGGGTGTATTCCTATACCGATCCTGAGGAGCGTGAACATTTAGCCCACTTCATTGGCCGGAAACTGAAATCAGGCGGCGTTCAATATCTAAGCTACAATGCACTGCCAGGCTGGTCGGCGATTACCTCGCTTCGTGATCTGATGATACAGCACACGTCTTCTATGTTGGTCGACACGCCGGTTAAGGCGCAGACCGCGCTTACCTTGCTCCATCATTTGCGTGACAATAACGCTGGATTTTTTACCGACAATCCGTCGTTAGGTGATTTTCTGGACGAAATTTCGGGCCAGGAACTCCACTACGTCGTTCACGAATTCTTTGCAAAGGCATTGAAGCCATTTCATTTTCACCAAGTTGCCGCCCATATGCGGAGCGTCGGGCTGATCTATTCCGGCAATGCATGTCTCAATCTTAACTTTGTCGATATAGCCGTCGCAGCGGATTTTCATAAAATGTTGCGCGAAGCTTCGTCGAGGATTGAATTTGAAACCCTTGGAGATTTCATCCGTAACCAAAGGTTCCGCCAAGACATCTATGTCAAAGATGCGGTGGAGATGGAGGAAGCTGAAATTAACGAGGCGTTGTATTCAATTCCGTTCGGCACCATTTGCGTCGAAAGCTTATTCCGGCGCGAAGTGCAATTCGGCGATGTTAAGCTGCAATACGCGGCTAATCTTTTCCAATTGCTGATCCAGCATTTAAGCGCCGGCGCCAAATCGATTGATGAACTGCGCCAAATCGATGATTTCAGCGCCTACGCACCGGAGCTGATGCTGGATGCGCTCCGTTTTCTGAGTGCCGGTGGTCAATTGGTCCCCTTTTGCCGGCCGACCAAGCCACCGGATCAGGCTGCGCTGGATGCGCGGCGCTATCTACTGCCATCAAAGTTCAATTTGGCCATGATTAAAACGCGGATGTTTCAACAACAGACGCTGGCTTTTATTTCGCCCCTGGCTGGCGTGGGCTTCGAAGTAACCACCAGTGACGCGCTATTCGCTCTTTGCATGGCCGAAGCGCCGCGCGATCAACTCGCCGATTGGGTGCTTCAGCGCATGCTCGAAACCAATCAAAAAATGGTGTTTGAAGAAGGCAGCGAAACCGAAGCCATTGAAAATTCGTTACGGATTTTTCGCGATGTCCGGTTGCCGAAATTTCTAGAACTGGGATTTTTAGAAGCGGCGCCCGAATAGGCTTAGCCGTTCTCCGCCAGAACTTGACCGGCAAGATAAAGCGAGCCGCAGATCAAGATGCGGCTGGGTAATTTTTCATCATCGATAATTTTTTGAAGTGCATCCGAAACGGTGGCGGCCGTTTGGCATGTCATGCCCCCAATGCCGGCAAGGGCGGCCAATTCATCGGCGCTCAAACTTGCCTCTTCGTTCGGAATGCGCAGCGCCGATAATTTTTTTACAAACGGGGCAAGCGGGCGGAAAATGGCGCCGGCATCCTTGGTATTAAGAACGCCGGAAATCAAATAGAGCGGCTTGTCGGACCATTGTTCGGCTTGGGTGGCCAGGATTTTCCCCGCCGCCGCATTGTGGCCGCCATCAAGCCATAGCTCCCAGCCTTGGGGAAGGTGCGCTAATAACGGCCCAATTTTCAGTTGTTGCAGCCGGGCCGGCCAGCGGGCGGCAGCGAGGCCTTTGCCGATGATGTTTTCAGCAGCCATTGGCACGGCCACGTGATCAAAAATGGTTACGGCTTGGGCAGCGTTGGCGATTTGGTGGGCTCCGGTAAGGCTCGGCAAAGGCAGGTTCATCTTCCGCAGGCCGGTCGCAACGCTAAACGCGCCCCCTAAATCTTCATACGACCAGCCCGCGCCTTGTTCAATAAGCGGCGCGCCTAAGGACTTTGCACGGTCCCGGATAATTGCGGCAGCGTCATCTGACTGGGCGGCCATAATGCAGGGCGTGTTTGCCTTTAAAATACCGGCTTTCTCGGCGGCGATGCCTTCGAGAGAACTTCCCAAAAAGCCTTCATGGTCGATGGATATAGGCGTTAAGGCGGTCATCGCCGGTCGGGCGATCACATTGGTGGCGTCCA
>JABMOP010000467.1 GCA_013204125.1 Rhodospirillales bacterium
CATTGGCGGTGGGCGCAGCGGTCGGCATCGGGGCTGCGGTCTTGCCGACTGCCACAAAGGCGGCGCGCGACCGACCGTCGCTCCGTTTCGTGCGGCCGCCGGGCGCCCATGACGAAGAAGAGTTCCTCGGCAAATGTATTAGCTGCGGGCAATGCGGAGAAATTTGCCCCAACCGATGCATAAATTTTTTCAACTTTGAGAACGGCCTCAGCTCGGTCTCCACCCCCTACATCATACCGCGCGAGAAAGCGTGCATTCTTTGTATGAAGTGCGGCGATATTTGCCCGACCGGCGCTATTCCGTCGATCAAGCGCGAAGTAAGGGCCATCGTCGGTGAAGTTAAAATGGGTCATGCGGTCGTCGATGAAGGCCTGTGCCTGTCCTTTCAGGGCAAGACCTGCGGTGTCTGTTACCGGGCCTGTCCTTTGCAGGATGTCGCGATCAAAGTCGGCATGCTGGAACAGCCCCATGTTCAGGACAGCTGTGTCGGTTGCGGCCTGTGCGAGCGGTCCTGTATCCAGATGCCGCAGGCCATCCGTATTGTTCCTAATCATGGCTGAAGCAACGAATGAAGCGAGCAAAACAACCGATCCGGCCAAAGTGTTCTTCCTCTGGCGTCACCTCAATAAACTACGCTGGCTGACCCTCGTCATCGTCTTTCTGATGCTGATTTTGATTCCGTTCCTGCATCTCTATCAAACCTATACCGCCGCGCACGCCTACGATTTTTTAGCGCCGACGGAAAAACGCATCTACGATATCATGGAATTTATGACGGCGCGGTTCATGAGCGATCCAGCCGAAGATTTGGATGCGCTTAAAGGGACCACCTGGTCGGGCACTTTCTGGGGATTAAAATTGTCAGATCCCTTGGCGCCGTTGAGCCAGATGGCGACGGGCTTATCGGTTTACTGGCCGTTCCTCCTGACGGCTTTGATCCCAACGGTTCTGACAGTATTTTTCGGGCGCTTCTTCTGCGGCTGGATATGTCCGGCGAGCCTGATCTATGAATTGAACAGCAATGTCGCCGCCTGGCTGCGTTGGGCCGGCTTCAAAACCGGCGAACATCGGTTGGACAAGCGGCTTAAATATGGGGTTCTGGGGCTCGGCCTGATCCTGTCAGCGGCGACGGGTTCGGTTATGATGGCCACGATTTATCCGCCGGCCATCGTCGGGCGCGAAATTTACTATAGCATCGCCCTCGCGGGTTTTGGCACGGGCACGGTCTTTTTCTTAGGCACCTTGTTGTTCGATCTGCTGGTGGCGCGGCGCGGATTTTGCCGCTACCTGTGCCCGGGCGGCGCGCTATATTCTCTGCTTGGCCGCTACCGGCTGGTGCGTATTCGCCGCATCGCCGAAAGCTGCAATGATTGCGCCAAATGCAATGTGGTCTGCGAATTCGATCTTGATCCGCTGAATGATGATTTCGGCCAGGAATGCACAAATTGCGCCGCGTGCATTGCGGTTTGCCCGACCGACGCGATGACCTTCACCCTTCGTCTGACCGATTATCCGGCCCAGGGGCCGGGGCATCTGGGCCGGCAATACCGGCGCCAGAACGAGCCGGCGAACGAAGATGAGGCGCATCAGGGGCTGGCGCCATGAGACGGCGGCGGCTATTGCGCATCCTGTCTGCCGGCGCCGCCTTGCTGGGGTTTAGTGCCCTTCCATTCGGCGCTGCCCGTCTGCTTGCACCAAGTGAGGCCAAACGCGTCTCCCGGCCGATAGATAAATCGGGACGGCGCAATTATCTTCGCCCGCCCGGCGCGCTTAAAAGTGACGCCGCCTTTACCGCCGCCTGCATCGGCTGCGGCTTATGCGGCGAAGTTTGCCCGCCGCGCTGCATCAAATTCCATACCCGGGACGGCGGCGGTAAGGTCAATACGCCTTATATCGATCCCGCCGAAAAAGCCTGTATTCTCTGCGATAAATGTATGCAGGTCTGCCCGACCGAGGCGCTGACCGTCACCGCCCGCCGGGAAATCGACATGGGCATCGCGCGCATTGATCAGACCGCATGTTATCCCTGGGTCGATCGGGGGATTTGCGGCGCCTGCGTAAGCATCTGCCCGCTTGGCGCCTCGGCAATCGCATTCAAGCAGTGGAACCAGTACCGCCCGTTCATCAAGGATGGTTGCGTCGGGTGCGGGTTATGTGTTGAGGTCTGTCCCCATCCGAGCCTGCCGATCTGGATTGTCGATCGTCCAGGCGCGACAAATTCGAAACAAAAGGTCTGATCATGAATCGAAAATGGATCCCCAGAATTGCCGGGCCGTTGTTGATTGCGCTGGCGCTGCCGATCCTGGCGGCGGGCGCTTCGGCGCACCATGTGCTCGGGCGTCCGGCCTATTCGCTCAATGAAGATTCAAACACACCGCCGGCGATGCAAGGCGAATCCCAAATCGGTGATTATTTCGTGACCTATATGATTTATCCGGCTTTCCCAAAACCGGGCGAGCCGGGACGCATAAATCTTTACATCAAACACCGGGACACCAATCAATCCTATCAAGGCAAAGTCACCTTCATGACACGGAATGATTCCTGGTTGTCGAAAATCGGGCTCGATAATGAGAGCGAAAATCTGGGCGTCCAGCCGAACGACGCAAATGTCTATCGCCAGGGGTATGTTTACCACGAGACCGGCGATTATCTGGTGAGCGCTCAATTCGGCGCCGGTGATGACGCCCATGTTCTCGAATTTCCCTTGCGCGTCGGCGCGCCTTCGATGCTCGGTCCGATCGGCATGGTCATCGGCGCGCTGGCTATTTTTCTGTTTTTCACCAATCTCTTCTTCAGGCGGCGCGCGATGAGCGTTAAGCTTCGCCAAGCCCACGATAAGGAAGCCTAAAACTATATGAGCATGAACCGCAGGGATTTTTTCCGGTTTGGCCTTCAAAACGCTGCAAAACTGGCAAGCGAAGCCGTCGCCGGAAAACTTGGCTTGTCGGCTGGCTGGTTGCGCCCGCCCTATGCCCTTGACGAGCCCGCGTTTCTCGATGCCTGCACCCGCTGCGATGCCTGTATCGAAGCCTGCTCCTATAATGTCTTGTTCAGACTGCCCGAAGATATGGGGGCGAAATTGGCGGCAACGCCGGTCATGGATTTATTGGAAAGCGGCTGTCACCTCTGTAGCGACTGGCCGTGCGTCACTGCATGTGGGCCCAAGGCGCTGGTTTTGCCGGTGGCCGAAGACGGATCGCCGGCGGACCTGCCGAAGCTTGCCCGCGCATCGATCAACATTGAAAGCTGTCTGCCTTATTCCGGCCCGGAATGCGGCGCTTGTGCCGATGCCTGTCCGGTACCCGGCGCGCTCAATTGGGTCGACGGCGTCAAACCGGTTATCGATGAAGAAATTTGCACCGGCTGCGCCCTTTGCCGTGAATTTTGCATCGTCGATCCAAAAGCCATCGACATCGCCCAATTACGCGCGCCGCTGGCGGGCAGCGTTTAGATCTTATTCACCATGACACAGCTCTAACTATCTGAAAAATAGAACAAAATAAAAATAATTGCCGGTTTGTAATCGAGCTCACAGACCCCATGTAGGATATTCGCTAATCTATTCACCGTGAGGCGTATAAGAGGGCTATAATATGTATCGCTACCAGCAGAATTTGAGTATCGGAGCCTGTTCATGGAAGCGAATTTAAAATCCACACTGTTTTTGGTGTCGACACTGGCATTGGCGGCTTGCCAGACGCAAAGCGTGTCTTTGGAAGAAGCCAAGCAAATAACGGCGAAATTCGCGGGCCAGTCGTTTACGCCGCCGCCCAAGAACATCAGTGACATCACGGCGATACTGGATCAGCAGGAAATAATCGACAAAACCGGGTTCCGGGCCAATTTGGCGCGCGCCCGGGCAACGAAGCCCGCCGATATGGATACTGCCGATTTTACGCAGTTTTATATTGACCGGCGCGATGCGCGCCTGAGTGTCGGATTGACCTTGGATGCTCTCGCTGATTCCCGCCTTGCGGTCAAATATCTGCGGCAATCCAGGGGCATTGATGCCCGGGACCGCAGTAAGGTCGAATATGTAAATGCGTCGATTGAGGGCAGCGTCGGCGATATCAGCAAAGCTATCAAATATTTTGAAAAAACAGTGGATGAGGATCCTAATTATTTTATCGCCGTAGCGCGCTTGGCCGAACTTTATGCTGAAACAGGTAATATCGAGGGCGCGTTAAGGTTCAAAGATAAATTAGAAAAACTTGGTATCGGGATCAGTTTGAGGCGAAGAGTAACTGAGCGGGCCAAAGCGTCGTTTAAACAACGATTTGCGGCCTTGAATGCGCAGCTCGCCCAGATGCAGGGAAAATTACAAGAAGCCGAGAAATTCCAACGCCAGGCAATTGCCGCCGAGGCGCCGTTGCGCGAGGAATCTTCGAGCCGGCGGATTTCCAGTGAATATATGGGTCAATATCGCCTGGCAATGAACCTGATTAAACAAGGCCGGCTTTTGGAAGCCGAGGCGGTGGCCAGAGAAGCGCTGTTAAATTCTCTTGGAACCTATGGCAAAGCCCACATAACGACCGCGGCTGTGGCCGCCGGACTGGCCAAGGTGGTGCTGGCGCAGGGACGCTTTGGCGAGGCGAAGGAACTGCTCAGCCGCTCGCTCGCCATGTACGAAAGCTTGGGCCTGCCCAAATCGGGCCGAGCCCGGGGGCAGGCGGAATACGCTTTCGGCCGCGTTTTGGCGCTGACGGGAGATTGGGCCGGTGCAACGCGGCAGTTCGACCAGCTGAAAGCCGCCATGAACAATAACCAAGCCCTGTTCTCAAGATGGGCTTCCACCGATAACAGCTATAGCCTCGCATTGGTTAAATCGGGCCGGGCCGGAGAGGCCTTACTGCTGCTGCGGCAGATGACGGCCCGTGATGCCAAGTCGCTTGGCACGAAACATATCTTTACCGCACGCAACAAAGCCGTGTTGGGCATGGCTTTATCGGCGACGGACAACAAACAAGAAGCATTGAGCGCGTTCCGCCAAGCAATGCCGATTTTGCTGGCAAAGTCCCGCCAGGCCGACAGTGAAATTTCGAGCAAAGCGGCCGAATCTATTCAAACAAACTTCGTTCTGGACGCCTATATTTCTCTTTTGGCATCGGTTCGCGGAACTCAATTGGAGAAAAAGGCCGGCATTAATGCCGCCGCCGAAGCCTTCCGTGTGGCCGATATCGCGCGGTCGCGTTCGGTCCAGGGCGCGTTGGCCGCGTCCGGCGCCAGGGCCGCCGCCGGCAATAAGGCCCTGGCCGGTTTGATCCGCAAAGAACAGGACGCACAGAAACAAGTTACAGCCTTGTTTGGGCTGCTCGCCAATGTGCTTTCCAGGGAAAGAAGCCAGCAAGACCCGGCTTCGGTCAAAGCCTTGCGCACCCGCATCGATAATTTGCGCCTCGCGAGGAGCGCGCTTGCCGAGGAAATCAATAGCCGTTTCCCGGAATATGCTGAATTGGTTAATCCGAAACCGGCCACCATCAAGCGCGTGCAGGCGTCGATGAAATCGGGCGAAGCAATGATCGCAACCTACGTGACCGACGAGGCAACTTATGTCTGGTCCGTTCCAAAATCCGGTGACGTCTCTTTCCATGCCGCGCCTTTGGGGCGCAGCCGGATCGGCGCCGTGGTTGCAGAATTGCGCACATCGTTAGATCCGCATGCGACTAAATTAGGTGACATCCCGGCCTTTAATATCCGCGTATCCAACCGCCTTTACAACGCCTTGCTGGCGCCGGTGAAAGCCGGCTGGAAAAGCGCTACTAGTCTTTTGATCGTCGCCGACGGCGCGCTTGGCCAGTTACCATTTTCGGTGCTGGTGACCGAAAATCGGCCGCTAGGTGCAGAGTCGAAATCGCTTTTTTCAAATTATAAATCGGTGCCTTGGCTGGCGCGTAGCCATGCGGTTACGGTATTGCCCTCGGTCGGCTCCCTGACAAGTCTCCGCTCCCTGCCGGCGGCGCGAAAAGGCCGGCGTCCGTTCTTTGGTGTCGGTGACCCTTTCTTCAATCAGGCTCAAGCGAATGAAGCGGCCACTGCCCGCCCGGTACAGACGGCGGGGTTGAAATCGCGCGGCGCGTTCAACGTGCGCGGCGTTCCGGTATCTTTGCGCGCTGCCCCGGTTAACACCGGCAAAGGCAGTTTCGGCATAGACAAATTGCCGCGCCTGCCCGATACGCGCGATGAAGTGATGTCTATTGCGAAGGCGGTAAATGCAGATTTGAACCGCGATGTTTTGGTCGGCGCAAGAGCGCTGGAAGAAACCATAAAATCAGCAGATCTTTCCGGCTATAAGGTCATCGCATTTGCGACCCACGGTCTGGTGCCCGGCGAACTGGATGGTTTGATGCAACCCGCCTTGGCGCTATCGGGCCCCGGTATCGGCAACGGCAAAGAAGATGGCTTGTTGACCATGGACGAAATCCTCGGGTTGCGGCTGGATGCAGATTGGGTTGTTTTATCAGCGTGTAATACCGCGTCCGGAAATGGCGCCGGCGCCGAAGCCTTTTCCGGGCTTGGCCGGGCATTTTTCTATGCCGGCAC
>JABMOP010000468.1 GCA_013204125.1 Rhodospirillales bacterium
GCCGATGCATCGCGCGCCGGCAATCCGGAGTGGCTCATCGCGATTGGAATTTGCACCCACCTCGGCTGTATTCCCTTGGGCCAAAATGGCAGCGACCCGCGAGGTCAATGGAGCGGCTGGTTTTGCCCGTGCCACGGATCCCACTACGACACGGCGGGCCGGATCCGTAAGGGCCCGGCGCCGAGGAATTTGGACTTGCTGCCCTATCGATTTTTCGGCGAGCAGATGGTTCGCGTTGGAGATAAGGGGGGATAAAGAATAAATTCCTACGCAGGCAATTTGGCGATCGCCCGCAAACCGCCTTCCGGGCGATTGATCATTTTAATGTCACCGCCGTGGGCGTTGATGATTGTTTGTGCAACGCTGAGTCCCAATCCGATGCCGCCGGTCGCGGCGCTTCGTGAGTCCTCCAGCCGGAAAAAGGGATCGAACACCCGATCCAACTGCTCCGATGGGATGCCCGGTCCGTCGTCGTCGATTGTAATCGCCAATCCCCCTTCGTCTGTTTCGAGACGAATGCGCGCATTGCCGCCATACTTGGCCGCGTTCTCAATAAGATTCGAGAGGGCGCGCTTCATGGCGGTCGGACGGCACTCATAGAGGATGCCGGCGGGCGCGGTGAGTTCGACATTCTTTCCCATATCCGTCAAATCATCGGAGATGCTTTCCAGCAACGCCGTCAAATCGACGATGCGGGTTGATTCCGAATTGGCATCGTCTCGGGCGAATGACAGGGTTGAAGCAATCATGGCTTCCATTTCGTCGAGGGTCGCCAACATTTTGGATCGGTCCTCGTCACCATCGACCAGCTCGGCGCGCAACCTAAGGCGCGTGATCGGCGTTCTGAGATCGTGGGAAATGGCGGCCAACATGTGGGTCCGGTTTTCAACGAACCTTTGCAGACGTTCCTGCATCTCATTGAATGCCAACGTGGCATTTCTGACTTCGACCGGCCCGCCAAGGCTAAGCGGTGGGGCCTCAATGTTTTTACCTAGCATCTGCGCCCCGGCGGCAAACGCCCGAAACGGCCGCGTCATTCTGCGCACCACCCAGATGGACAAGAGGATGACCGCCGCCACCATCAGCAGAATAGATGCCAGCGAGGTCAGCGACCAGAACGAGCCTGTCTCCGGAATATTGCTGAAAAAATTCACCCAGCTTTTGTCGCGAAGCTGAATGGAAACGACGAAGGCGTGACCGGATGATCCGCCGCCTAACATTTGCGGAATGCTCTTGCTCATCTGCGTTTCGAATCCAGAAATAGAGTCCGGGACAATATCGTGACTGCCTTCCAGATGTTGGACCAAAACCGCGGGCGGCGGGGTATCGCCTAATTCCCGTTCAACAAAATTCTTGATCAATCTTGATTGAAAGCCGCGTTCGTCCGATGAACGAACCATGCTCTTTGGCGACAGCGTGATGCGGAAGGTCGGATGATTGAGCGCGCCGGAAACACGGCCGCGCCACGCCTCTGGTGACTCGTTCAAAAGGCGGACAATATTGGCGACCCTTTGCGCCATATGGCGGCCACCCAAATGGCTCATGGCTTCGATGCGGTCGCCGGAATAAATCAGCATGCTTAGCGCATGGGATACGGTCAGCCCGATCAATAAAACCAATATGGTCTGGCCGGCAAGGCTGCGGGGGAGAAGTCTTTTCATTCTTCCGTAACTTGCGGCGAAAACACATATCCACCGCCCCAAACGGTTTTTATGATTTCCGGATTTTTTGGATCGGCCTCGACCTTGCGCCGCAGACGGCTGATCTGAGTGTCGATACTGCGATCAAATACTCCAGACGAGCGGCCGCGTGCCAGATCCAGGAGCTGATCCCGGCTTAAGACCCGCCCCGGGTGATGGACGAAGGCGAGCAGCAAATCGTACTCGCCGGTGCTTAAGGGGACGACAACATTGCCGGCGGAAACCAATTCCCTGCGCGCTGTATCGAAGGCCCAACCACCAAATTTTAATACTTCGCCGCCGGGCTCTTGCGTGACCGATGGCAAGGATTGGGCACGCCGCAGCACGGCCTTGATCCGGGCGACAAGTTCACGCGAGCTGAAAGGCTTCGCCAAATAATCATCGGCGCCCATTTCCAGCCCGAGAACCCGGTCGAATTCGCCGCCCTTGGCGGTCAACATGATGATGGGAATTGCCGAGGTCGCCCGCAAATTGCGGCAGAGCGTGAGCCCATCGTCCCCCGGCAACATCAGATCGAGCAAAATGAGGTCGATATTTCCGCTCTCCAATTCGCGCTGCATGGCGCGCCCGTCCGCCGCCGTCGAGACGCGTAAGTTTTCTTTATTTAAAAGCCGGGAAACCAGGTCCCTGATTTCCTGGTCATCATCGACAATGAGAATATGTGGAGAACGGTCCATGAGCGCAGTATAGGCATGGAGACCGGTAAGATAAGAATTTTATTGTGACAAAATTTGTCAAACCCACCGGACGGCAAGATTTGTCACGAAATCGCACTTCATCGGCAAATTTGAGTAACAGGTTCATGGTCAAACTTCATGATCAAACGAGTCCCAAGTAGAGCTTCATGCACAAGGAGGTGAACATGTGGAACAACGAGGCGAATTTCGGACGCATGACCGACTGGGCCGGTGACGGCTGGCAATGGTTCATGGGCTTTCACGGGTTTTGGATTCTCCTGTTCTTGGCTGTCTTGATATTTGCCGCTGTCGCCCTGATCCGCGATTACCGCCGCGATGACTTTGAGAAAACCACCATAGATCGGCTAGCAGATCGCTATGCGTCCGGAGACATCGACCGCGACGAGTATCTCCGCACAAAGCGGGATATGAGCGACGGCAAACCGGTCACCTGAACACATTTCCGCACCAAACCAATTTCACACAAAGGAGATACACCATGAAAAAACTGATATCTGCATTCCTGCTGGGATTACTCGCAGTAGCATCAATACCGGCCTATGCCGAGCCGGCGTCCACTGGCCCCAAAGTCTACGTGCCTATCGGCGATGCAAACCAAGTACTGGTCATCGACGCACGGACCGATGCCATCATCGCCCGCATCCCCGGGACCGAAGCTGCCCATGGGCTGGCGGCAGACCCTAGGCGAAACTTGTTGATCGTCGGCAGTTATGCTGAGGCCGATGAAGGGGTATCGGGCACGCCGGCAAAGCCCAAGGAAATGGCCGAAGATGAACACGCCGCCCATCATGCAAAAAAATCCGAGACACTATTAAAGGCGAAGGATGCGAAAAGCTACGTGACGATCATACGTACCGATAATCAAAAGGTCGTCCGGCGCATCACCGTTCCTGGGGCTGTGCATCACGTGGCGACGACCCCCGATGGCAGCAAAGCAATCCTCACCCATCCGAATACCAATGAGATCAGCATCATCGATCTCGAATCTTTTCGGCTAGTGAAGCGCATCGTTACCGGCGATACGCCCAATTATGCCGTTGCCGCGAACAACAATAATACTGTTTATGTCAGCAACGCCGGCAACAACACGGTTAGCGAAATCGACCTTCGCGCCGGTATCGTGCGGCGTAATTTTGTCGTCGGCGAAGGCCCGGAACATATGGTTCTGTCGGCCGACGGGAACAGGCTTTACATCGCCAATGTGGATGGCGGCACGGTGTCTGAGCTCGCCATCGATAAGGGCGAGGTTTCCAGGAACTTCACCGTCGGCGGAGGTCTCCATGGGATTGATCTTTCCGAGGACGGCAAAAGGCTGTTCGTCGTCGGGCGCGAAACCAATAAGCTTGTCGCGTTTGATTTATCTACCGGTAGTGCACAATCGAGCAGCCTTGCGCCGCAGCCCTATCATCTGAAAACCATCCCCGGCACGGGCAAGCTTTATGTTTCGAGCGCCGAACAGGACAAGATCTGGGTGGTCGATGAACAGACCTTGAAAGTGACCAGGGAAATCGCCGTTCCCGATCGGGCGCACCAAATGGCCGTGTTCTAGCGGTCGCGAAGCGACCAAGAATCTGGGCCGTGCCGACAAATGGGCGGCCCGGCCCTTGGCGAGATGGGGAGTTGAAATCGATGCTTCAAGCCGACTCGAATGCCCCGATACCGGCCGACATTAAAATTGGCTGGCGATCGCGTATCTTCATGCTGCCGATTCTGGTTTTTGTCTTCATCGGCGTGGCGTTTGCCATCGGCCTAACATTGGATCCAAGTAAAATTCCATCGGAATTGATCGGCAAGTCAGCGCCCAAGTTTGATCTTCCACCGGTGCAGGGACGCGCCTTGGGATTGTCCGATGAGGCGCTTAAAGGAGAAGTGTCCTTGGTCAACGTGTTTGCGTCCTGGTGCGTAGAATGCCGGGTGGAACATCCCATTTTAATGGATATCGCCAAAAGTAACGCTGTCCCCATTCATGGGCTCAACTACAAGGACAAGCCCGACGATGCGCAAAATTGGCTCGACCGGCTCGGCGATCCCTATACCCGCACCGGGGCGGATATCAGCGGGCGCGTGGCAATCGACTGGGGAGTCTATGGAGTTCCCGAAACCTTCGTCATCGACAAGGAGGGCCGGGTCGTCCACAAGCATATCGGTGCGATTAATCCGAAGGTATGGAACGGCAAAATCTTTCCGCTCATCAGGAATCTTCAGGCCACAGAATGATGTTGGAAATTGGTGGCGTTGGAATATTTGCAGCATTCCTGGCGGGCGTTATCTCGTTTCTATCGCCCTGCGTTCTGCCCTTGGTGCCCGGTTACGTTTCCTATGTGGCGGGCCGTTCCCTCGATCAAGTCACCGGAGACAGAGTCCGGCGCACGAACATGGTGGTCCTTGGGCATAGCTTTTATTTCGTACTCGGCTTTTCGGTTGTCTTTATTGCCTTGGGCGCCAGCGCCTCGGCGATCGGCAGCATCCTCCGCGGATACCTTTACGAGGCCGGCTACATTGCCGGCGGCGTTATTATCATTTTCGGCCTCCACATGACCGGGCTCGTGCGCCTCAAATGGCTCAATCGGGACATCCGATTTGTCCGCCCCTTCCGCGGCGGATCGCCGCTCGGCGCCCTTGTCCTGGGGATGGCTTTCGCCTTCGGGTGGACACCCTGCATCGGCCCTATTCTCGGCGCCGTTCTGACCCTCGGCGCGTCCACCTTGGGCGTCGCCGAAGGTGCCACTCTGCTTGCCATTTATTCTCTCGGCCTGGCAGTGCCGTTTCTCTTGGTAGCCGAATTTACCGACCGGTTTCTCAAAAGCGCAAAAATCATGAAGCGGATCGGCCGCCAAATGCAAACGGTAGCGGGCACCATATTGGTATTGGTCGGCATCGGTATGGCAACGGGACAATTGAATTATTTCGGCACGTGGCTTCTCAACACTTTTCCGGGGTTTCAGTCACTCGTCATTTAAGTGACCAACTTTGTTAATTCAGGGGGCGGATATGAACTTTAAACTCTCCAATAACCTACCGATGATCGCTGTGTTTGCATTTTTGGCGGGCGGAGCGGTGTTATTCGGCTGGCGCTTTATCACGCCGTCGTCGGGAACTGCTGTCGACGTCAAATTGCCAAAACTGTCTACTCTGGCGCTTCGCGGCAAGGTGGCGTTCGATGAAAATTGCGTCTCCTGTCACGGCAATAACGGCGCCGGAAGCGACCAAGGGCCGCCGCTTGTTCATGACATTTACAATCCGGGTCACCACGCCGACCCTGCCTTCTACCTAGCTGCTCAACGCGGTGTGCCACGCCATCATTGGCAATTTGGGAACATGCCGCCATTGCCCCAGGTCACGCGGAAGGATTTGACGGAAATCATCAGATATATACGCGAACTTCAACGGGCCAACGGTATCTTTTACCGGCAGCACCAAATGTAACGGTTCGCCAAACATTTTTGTCTTCGATTAAAACCAACTACAAAGTGTGCATTTGCTGGATGCAATGTCCACCTAGCATTTTGTTTTTCTTAAAGCGCCGCCGCCGGCATGGAGATTTAACGCTTGTGTTGCGTCGACCGGTTGAACCGGCAGCCATAAGCGGACATAAAAACTTATCTCGCCACGAACCTTGGCTGGCCAGGGCGCTGGGTTTGATAGTAGCCTATGCCCAGTCATGATTTCTTATTAAAAATGGCGCCGAAAAATGTGGAAGCCGTGTTTCGCCTGATGGATCAATTTAAAGACCATTTGTTTTCAATATTAACAAAGCAACTAAAATGATCACCGACCCACCAACCAAGCTCGGAATGACAAATTCGGATAATTTTGCCGATTCATTAGCCTCACCAGCATCGGTGTCTCAAATTGGATTCGTGCGGCTGCGAACCCTGATCATGATCCGATGGATCGCAGTCGGTGGCCAGACTTTTACCATCCTGATCGTCGCCTTTGTGCTGCGTTATGACCTACCCCTTATTGCAACTCTTGTCACGATTGGCGCCTCGGTATTGCTGAACGTGTATCTGCTTTTAAAATACCCCGCCTTCAAACGTCTAAGCGATAAAAATGCTGCACTCTATTTGGCATACGACATCCTTCAACTTGCGGTTCTTCTTTATCTTACGGGTGGGCTGCACAACCCATTCTCTTCTCTGACTGTGGCGCCCGTAATAATCTCGGCTGCTGTTCTCAGCATTCGAACGACCGTCTTACTGGGCCTACTGCTTCTGGCATGTGTTTCCATATTGGTATTCTTCCACTTGCCTCTTCCTTGGACCGGAGAACCTCATATAATTACGCACGTATACGTATCGGGCATCTGGGCTTCGGTCGTGGTCGGGATGGTGTTTTTCTCGGCCAATGTCAGTCGTGTAGCCGAGGAAGGACGACGGATGTCGGACGCCCTGATGGAAACCCAAATGATTCTGGCGCGGGAACAGCGATTGTCCGCAGTTGGTGGATTGGCGGCGGCAGCAGCTCACGAACTCGGAACCCCTCTCGGGACAATTTCGCTCGTCGCCACCGAGATGAGCCGCGAAATTCCGGAAAATAGCCCGTACGATGAGGATATTAAGTTGTTAATCAGCCAATCGGAACGTTGCCGTGAAATCCTCGCGCGACTGACCTTGCGCCCGGAAAGCGGTCCAGGCACTCCCTTTCATCGCGCCCCCTTTATGTCTTTGGTGGAAAGTGCAGTAAGTTCTCTAACAAATGAAGATATTGAGATCACCGTGGTACATGATCCCAGTTTGGCCGAAGGAGGCAATGGGGATCAGACGGGAATGGCAATCGCGGCTGATCATCAACCATCCACTTTCCACAGTCTGGAAATCATCCATAGCCTTAGGAATTTTATTGAGAATGCCGTGGATTTCGCGCGCAGCGAAGTTTTGATCAAAGTTGGCTGGTCAAAACTGCAAGTCGTCGTCGAGATCACCGATGATGGACCTGGCTTCGAACGTAATATTCTTAATGCGCTTGGCGAGCCCTACATCACAACCCGGCAGGATGTGGGAGGAATGGGCTTAGGTGTGTTCATTTCTAAGACCTTACTCGAACGGACAGGTGCCAAAGTCGAATTCAGAAATCAGAAGCTTAACGGCGCCGCGATCCTAATCACCTGGCCACGCGCCATGCTGGAAGATGCTTCCTATGCTGCGGTAGAATAACTATGTGGGCGGCATACTCGAAGGAATTTCGCTGATGGGCGACGGGGAAAATAATGTGACGCCGGACGAGGGAGGCGACACCGAAACGCAAGCTGAGGTGCGTAGCCTTCTTATTGTTGATGACGATCAGCCATTTCGCGATCGCTTAGCCCGGGCGATGGAGCAAAGGGGATTTGAGGTCACGGCGGTGGAGGCGCTGTCCGAAGCTTATGACGCCATCGACAAGGCCGCTCCGGATTTTGCGCTTATCGACTTGAACCTTGGGGATGGTTACGGTCTCGATCTCGTCCCAGTATTAAAGCAGCGAAATTCAAATATACGAATTGTCGTTCTCACTGGATACGGAAATATTGCCTCGGCCGTTTCTGCTGTGAAGGCGGGAGCTGTAAACTACTTGGCTAAGCCGGCAGATGCAGACGACATTGAAGCAGCATTGTTGGCGGAGGGAACACAAAAACCAGCCCCGCCGAGCACGCCAATGTCGGTGGATAGGGTGCGCTGGGAGCATATTCAAAGAGTTTACGAACTCTGTGATCGAAACATTTCCGAAACGGCCCGTAGATTGAAAATGCACCGGCGGACCCTGCAGCGTATTTTCTCCAAACACCCACCTCAATAAAAATCCTGAATCCGGCAAGGTGCGTCATTTTGTCGCAGCGACAATTCACCGCATGGTGTGGCCAAATATCAGTCCCTAAAATCACACCTGATGAATAACAAATGTCCCTTAACTATTACATCTGATCTCGGAAAGTTTGACGGGCTCTTTGGTTGATGAGTCGAAGCAAATATGACGGATCAAGGTATAATTGCAGGAGTTTAGCGCCATGATGAAAAAAAACCTTATTGCTTCAACGGCTTTGGTTGCTGTCGGCATCGCAGCCTTGTCTTCTGGAACGGCATTTGCTGATCCCGTCCACGGTCCCGCCGCTGCGCCCGCTGCGAAAGGCGCGAAAGTTTCAATTGCTATTGGCGGATTTTTCAAGAGCTTGGTTGGATTTGCCGAGCAGGACAATAATTTTGAATCAACAGCGAATGCAACGGACCGGACTGGCTACGACTCATTCAACAATGTGAACGACTCGGAAATCTATTTCACTGGCGCCACTAAACTCGAAAACGGCATCGCCGTGTCGGTAAATATGCAATTGGAAACAGATCAGTCGTCCAGCGGCACCACAATTGATGAATCTTATCTGGAGCTGACCGGTGCATTTGGCGAATTACGTCTTGGTTCGACCAAAGCAGCCGGTCACTTGTTGAAGAATCACGCCCCCAATGTTGGCGCCTTGGACCACGACGAGGCGGATACGAATAATTGGATTATTCGTCCCGAAGATGCGACCGCAATTGATGATGATACCATTACCGACGTTGGAGACGCGGACGACATGAAAATCGTCTATATAACGCCTCCGATTTCGGGATTTCGGGTTGGTTTGTCTTATGTGCCGTCGACCGCAAATGTTAATACCCAACCTGCCGTTGGTGGCACCGCGGGTACCGACACTCAAATCTATGATTTGATTGTCTCATATGGCGGCAAAATTGGAGGCTCAATGGTGAATGCAGACGTCGGCTACTTCCAAAAACACGGCACCGCAGCCAATTCTATCAAGGCGTGGCGCGGCGGAATGGTTTTCACGGTCGGCGGCGTGGCGATCGGGGGATCTTATAAAAAGGTTGATCCAGTCGATTCCGGTCTCGCCGGAACCGCCACAAGCCCCGAAGAGGAAGTTTGGGATATCGGCGCTTCTTACGGCACCGGTCCGTATAAATTCAGTGCGGCCTATCTCAGTGATGAAAAGCCGCTGGCTTCAAGCACTCCGGGAGAAGACAAAGTGAGTAAGTTTGTGCTGGGTACGGAATATAAGGTTGGACCGGGCATCGAACTTCTTGGCACAGCCGCCTACGTCAAATGGGAAGACGAGGCAACCGATGACGCCAGCAATAATGACGGCTGGGCTTTGGTCGGTGGCATCAAAGTGTCATTTTGATTTTTCACTCGGCTGACGGAATAGCGTAGCGATGCAATATTTCTTTAATCTGGATTGATAAGCCTCCGAATTGGGAAAGCTTATCAAAATGTGGAAACGAGGTGTTAAAATGAAACTTGTACCGATCAACGACATCGTCTTGGGGGCCCTTTTTATCCTACCCTTGGTCTTGGCTCCTGCCGCGCCGGCATATGCCGGCCACGAACATGAAAATGGTAATGGATTATCATCTACTTCAAAGAAAACAGAGTTGGTATTGCCGGTCATGGATGTGAATCGGGGCAAAAATCTGTTCGTTTCCAAGGGATGCGTCGCCTGTCACGCGGTCAACGGTGTCGGCGGTCACGATGCTCCGGCGATGGATGATCATACGAATTTAGGCCGGATCAATCCTTTCGACTTTGTCGCCAAGATGTGGAACCATGCGCCGGGCATGCTGGCGGCGCAGGAACAGGCCTTTGGCAAGCATATTACCTTCACCGGCGCTGAAATCTCGGACATCATCGCCTTCGTCCACGACGACGGCGCCCAACACGCCTTCACCGAAAAGGACCTGACAAAAAGGGCCCGCATGATGATGGGGCACGAGCATGGTGGTGAAAAAGCCCCCGTCGCCCATGCTCAAGAGATTGGCCATGCGCATGGCCCGAATTCAAAGCCGCACAAGGATTAATACCCGGTCGATCCCGGCGGCGAAATGGCCGAGCTAACTTTTCGGTTTAGCTCGGCCAATCCACGTTAAGCGAAGCTTCAATTTTGAAGATTTAATCCATCGCGCCTGAAAAACTGAATTTGCCTATCATGCCTGATTCATAATGTCCCGGCACATTACAGGCGAATTCAAGGCGCTTCGTTTTTTTGAACTTCCAGATAAGGTTTGCTGATTTACCCGGCTCTAACAGCACGCTATTGGGGTCCGAATGCATCATTCCGCCGGATTTCATCATCGCGTGATTAATCCGATCAAATTCCAAAATCCCCTTATCCATCATTTCTGCCATTTCCTTTTGATGGCCCGCATGATCCGAAGGGCGGCCGATATTGAATTCGTGAACGGCCTCTCCCTTATTCCTCACGACGAAACGAATTGTTTCTCCATCCTTGACGTTGATGGCGCTTGGCTCGAAACGGTTCTCAAACATATTGATATCGATCGTTCTCGTAACATTGGCGATCTTGCCTTGCTGCCCGAACGATTGATTGTGGCCGCCTGAATGTCCGCCGGCCGCATAGGATGCGCCCGCCATCATCATTGAAGTTGCAAAAGCCACGGCCGAAAAAATGCCTTGGTAGTTCATACTGGTACGCTCCGATTACATAGTTGGGTGATTGATAGGATTTTTAGGCCGAGCGGCCCGTTAAGTTGGTTCGGTATTTAATCCATTTATGCTTCGACAGCAGCGAAAAATTTGGAAATCTCACGGTACCCTCGAAAGAAAATAAAACTACACTGCTGGATATGACGAAAATATTTCCCAAGCATTAAATAATTGTAATGTTCATGTAATATATAATTGGTGGTCGGTTGAAATTTTTCAATGCCTAGGCACACTGAATGGAACCGGTTATGTTTCGTTGAGCAATTCGGGGCGGTCCTTAACCCAGATTAATAGAGACAGTGGAGAATGTTCGAACCCAGTCGCGTTCGCTCCGCCACTGTTACCGTGCTTTTCTATATTTAGCGCCGCTGCAAGATAGCCATGCAGTTCGAGTTCGAACTGCCCGCGCTTGGCGCCCGGGATTGCAATTATCCTATCGACCAGACCGCGCAGTGCCACAGTGGCTTCTTCGCGTACCACATCGTCCTTGTTGAGCGTCGCTTGAAGGTTATCGATTTTACGCTTGTAGAGATCGATAGCGTTGGGAGGCCACTCGATTGGTATTACATTATCGCCTGGTGATTTTGGGAGTTCCGATAGCCGTTCCTCAAGCGTCCGCAGTTTCACACCAATTGCAGAAACGTTCGATGCTGACCCATCGGCAATTGCATCGACTATATGCGGGGGGTGGCGAAGCCATGAACTTTATAGCGAGAAAATATCTGAAACTATGGATATTGGGAGCCACCTGTATACTTATTGGAATACTCATTTACTCAGATGAGCCACAAGATATTCAATTGATGCTTGGGGAAGAATTAAAGCCAAATGTTATCCAAACGGACGTATCAGACAACCAAATTTCTGGTACCGTGCGATTGCCAAATTTGGAAGATTTGGACCAAGTGATCGAACGACCCCTTTTTATCCAAAACCGCCGCCCTCAACCCCCCTTGGAAAATAAGAAAAAGCACGCACAGGCAGACGGCCAAATTTTTCGCTTTGAACTTTCGGGCGTTGTGATTTCGTCGGGACGGCGCATCGCGCTGATGAGAAAAAATGGGGCTAAAATTATCCGCTATGTACGGGTCGGAGAGTCCGTTGATAATTGGCTGGTCACGGACATCACGGCAAATTATGTGATTCTCAAAAAGGGAGATGAGTCTCAGACCATCAAACTCGTTGATCCCTTAGGTAAAAGCGTGCGCTCTTCAATGCCGTCTGGGGTTCAGGGTGGTCAAATATCGCCAATAGCCCAGCCGACGCAACCCGGCCAGTGGATACAACAAGGACCACCGCCAGTGCTGCCGAATAATTTTATTCAGAACCCAAGTGAGGCCGGAACATTCTCTCCGGATGTGGTTCCTCCAGCCTATATTCCACAATCCCCCGTTAACTAATAAGTCGGGAAGGATGGTAATTCCGTCACATAAGTCCAAATATTTTCGCTTTGGGTCGAAGCTGTGTAAAAACGTTTTCTGATTTTTCGTTGCGACGCGTCTGAGTGTTTGATGGTCCTTCTGAGGTAGTTTTTCCCATTTTTTGGATTTGATCACCTGATGAATGATTCCTGGCCGGTATTTGCGGTTTTGGCGCTTATCCGGCCTGGTTGGAGCGCAAATTGACGGTGGCGAGCGCCTATGCGGTCTGCATCGCGGCGATCATCCGAATACGATTGCGATCCCTGTCCGTTGAAACCCAAATGCTGCGCCAGAATACCATCACGAAAAATCCCGCGCGACATCAACGAGGCCACCCGCGATCACGCCCGCTCCCTCAATGGCAGCGAGGCCTACAACCAATCCGCCCGTGATCGCAAAAAGATCGAGAGATTGCTCGGAGAAAGGGACCGTAAATCCTTAATCTGGCGTTGTCCGCTTTAATTCCAATTAATGTTCTTTTCCGTGCTCCGCGATTGGAGGTACTCAGTAGAACACGGTCGGTCCATCCCATTAACGGACGAACGAACAGTGATACGTTGAGCGGTAATATTATCAATCTGGTAGGCCAGCCGTTTTTAATTCCGATAACAAGGAGTTCAGGAAGTCATCGTTTTTGTATGGTTGTCTCTTGGCGAACTCGGCTAATGAAAATGCTGGATCGATTAA
>JABMOP010000469.1 GCA_013204125.1 Rhodospirillales bacterium
CAAGGCATCTTCAACGCCTTTGCCGTTCCCGCCCATTTCGCCATGATGCCCTTGATTGTCGAACGCCGGGATATTTCAGCGGTCATGGCGTTGCAATCGGCTTGCGCGCAAAGCGCCCGTTTTTTAGGGCCCGCCATCGCTGCCGGGTTTTTGGTCACTTTAGGCGCAGCGTGGGCGTTCGCGTTTAATGCGGCGACGTTTTTCATCTATGTGGCAACGCTCGCCTTCGTCCATATCGATCCCAAGGCGGCGCGGGCGGGCAAACAGAAAAGCGTGCTCAGCGACACAATCGAGGGCTTTGCCTATGCCTGGAACCATACATCGGTGCGCATGCTGATCTTGGTGGCCACTTGCTCGGCGTTTATGTTGCGCCCGGTGATCGATTTGATGCCGGCCTTTGTCGGCGACGTCATGGGGCTTGGCACGGAAGAAGGGCCGGTCGCGCTGGCGTGGCTGCTCTCATCGACCGGCGCTTCGGCCTTGATTGCGAGCCTTTGGCTGGCCCAGCGCAATGAAAGCAGCGGCCTGACCCATCACATGCTGCTCGCCTTTCTTGTTTCAGGCATTTGCATAGTACTGTTCTCCTTGCAAAGTAACCTGATCCTTGGCGTCGCCTTGATGGTTGTTTTCGGTTTTTCCTCATCGGCAGCCAATGTCAGCAACCAGATACTGCTGCAAATCGGCCTCGATGACCGCATCCGGGCGCGGGTTATGGGCATTTATTCGCTTACTTTTCGCGCTGTCCCGGCGGTTGGCGCATTGGTCGTCGGCACCTTGGGGTCGATCTCAAGCCTGCCTCTGCCGATCATGGCAGGCGGCGGATTAAGCCTTGTTTTCTGGCTATGGGTGCGCCGCCGGATCGGCGGTGGGCGGTTGGAGAGATCACCCGGCGAGGCGGATTAAAACCGTTTGGTGGCGCTAGGGGATTATTTACGTTTCGATTTGTATAAGATGGGAACAACCCCACCCCAGGCGTCTTATCCATGGACCTAAACACTGCATTAGAACGGGCAATCGAATTAGACGCGGCCGGCGACGTGGACGCCGCCATTCGGTGCCTGGACGATGTATCGGGCGCTGTGCCGGACACTGCCCAACATTTGAAATTCATTGGACAATTATATCAGCGTCTGGGCGCCGATGAGAAAGGCTTGGCGGCCATCAGCCGCGCTGTCGAGCTTGATCCGGGTGACGCTGATTTGCACCTAAGTCTTGGCTTTCATTGGATCGATAATTCGCAAATGGACAAGGCGCTGGCGTGTTTCCGCAAACATCTGGAACTATCGCCGGACAGTATCCAAGGGCATCTGTATCTCGGCCGCGCTTTGGATTTCGATGGCCGGTTGGAAGATGCCGAAGCGGCCTTGTGCCGCGCCGCCGAATTAGCGCCGGACAACGCCGAAGCCGCCCTGCAACTCGGCCGCGTCCTGACCCGCCAAGGGCGCTACGGTGATGCGTTGAAAACCTTCGAAATTGCGGACCATATTGATCCCGGCAATCTGTTGGCCGAACTTGGCACGCTCCGCGCCCATACCTTGGCCCAAGGAACGCCGCCGGTGCGCGCCAGCAATTCCGCTCCTGCGACCATTGTCTGCGTCAAACACGGCACTAAATACGGCGCCGATTACGTCAACCGGCTTTATTCCATGACCCAGCGGTTGAGCGATTTGTCGCCCCGCCTGGTGTGTTTCACCGAAGACGCCGCTGGGTTAAATCCAGAAATAGATGCCCAGCAGTTGCCGGGCCAAGGGCTATCAGGCTGGTGGAACAAAATCGCTTTATTTCGGGATAACCTGCCGGGCGTTAGCGGTCGGGTGCTCTATCTCGATCTGGATGTAGTAATAACTGCCAATATTGACCCGCTGCTGAAATATGACGGCGCCTTCGTCATTATGGACAATGAATACGTGCCCACCTTTAATTCATCTGTAATGCTGTTCGAAGTCGGCGCCAGGCCCGAAATTTACGATGATTTTAACGAAACCCATATCGGGCGTTTTGGAGGCGACCAAGATTGGATCGCCTACAAAGCGCCGGACGCCGAACTTTGGCCGGAATTTTGGTGCGTGCCGTACCGATTGCGCGCCGCCGCCGCACCGCCGGCCGACACCAAAGTCGTCGTATTTTCCGGCCGCCCCAACCCCGATGATTATCCC
>JABMOP010000470.1 GCA_013204125.1 Rhodospirillales bacterium
GCGTACAACTCGCCCATATCGGCAACAAGGCCGGAGAGGTCAAACTCGCTCAGCTGTTCTTCGGGCCAACCGGCTTCGGCTTGGGCGATATTTAGAAGCGCATTGAACGTTTCCATCAACAATCCAGCCTCATCAATGGTCAGCTCCAGCGCCTGGCGGTATTCGGAAATATCACCGTCGCCCATTAGCGTCACTTCCAGGCGGCTGCGAAGCCGGTTCAAGGGGCTTCTGAGATCGTGGGCAATGTTGTCGGTAACCTGGCGCATGCCGGTGACCAGGCGTTCGATTTGGTCGAGCATATCGTTGAGGTTTTCCGCCAACCGGTCCAATTCATCGCCGCTGCCGGCGATCGGCACCCGCCGCCCTAATTCGCCGCCCATGATCTCGCGGCTGGTATTATTGATGGTTTCAATGCGGCGCAAAAGATTGCGGCTGGTGAGCACTCCGCCCAATAGACCAAGCCCGATGGTCAAAACAACGGCCCATGTAAGCGCCGTCCGCATCACATGTTCCACAAGCAATCGTTCTTCCACATCGCGGCCAACCAAAAGCTGAAACCCGCCGGCAAGTGATAGGGGGCGGGCGCGGGCGCGGTGGCTTTCAATGATGCCGCCGATCGGCCGCTGATAGGGAAATTCCAGCCAGCCGCCTTCACTGGGCATGGCGTCGGGCCAGCGGGTCAGATTGCCGGCCACCGCTCCACCGGCCGGATTGGTCAATAAATAGAGGCTCTGGCGTTGATTGGCGCTGCGTTCACGGACGATCAGCACAAGCCCGGAAAGTCCCCGCGCGCGGTATTGTTCCGCAAGGCCGGTTATCTCTGCATGGATGGTATCATCGGTCTGGCCGGTGGAAATTCCGGCGGTCGTCCAGTAGATGAACCCCAATAGGGCAAACATTGAGAGCCCAAAGATCGCCATATAAATAAATGCGAGGCGGAAAGTAGTTGTCTTGATCAGGCGTAAGCTAGGCACGGAGGCAATATCCTGAACCCCGCACCGTGTGCAGAAGGGGGGTGCCGAAATCCTTGTCGATCTTCGCGCGCAAGCGGCTTATGTGAACGTCGATCACATTGGTTTGTGGATCGAAATGATACTCCCACACATTTTCCAGCAACATGGTGCGCGTAACGATATGGCCGGCATTGCGCATTAAGTATTCGAGAAGGCGAAACTCTCGGGGCTGTATGAGAATTTCCTTGCCGCCGCGGTGCACGGTGCGGGTCAGAAGGTCCATTTCCAAATCCTCAACTTCAAGTTTGGTTTGCACATCCCCCGGGTTGCGCCGGCGAACCAGCGCTTCAATTCGCGCCAAAAGTTCAGCGAAGGCGTAAGGCTTGGCCAGATAATCGTCGCCGCCGGCGCGCAGGCCCTTGATCCGGTCATCAACATCACCGAGGGCGCTTAGAAACAGGATGGGTGTATGCACATCCTCGGCCCGAAGACGTTCCACCAGCGTCAGGCCATCCAACTTGGGCAGCATCCGATCAATAATACAGACATCGTATTCGCTGCTCTGGGCCAATTCAAAACCGTATTCACCATTTTCCGCGTGATCGGTGACGTGGCCGCTTTCACCGAGGCCCTTGGCGAGATACCCGGCAGCCGCTTTGTCGTCTTCAATAATGAGTATCTTCATTTCGCAGAAAATCCGATTATCCCGCTTAAGGTTAGTTATATATGTAAATCAGGACATTTGCGCAAAACTATGGATCAAAAAAAGATGCATCCCGGCCTACTAAAGTAGCACCGGGATGCAGTCCCTACACTGAAATTGAGTCAGGCGCGCTTGATCGGAAGCGCCACAAATAGTTCTCCGCCGCGCCTGGAAATCAGCAGCAACACAGTCGTGCGCTTGCCTTCGAGCGCAGTTTCAATAAACCGGTCGACATCGCCCGGCTGTTTTACCGCCTGATCGCCGATAGCTAGGATCACATCGCCCGCCGTCAGACCGGCCTTGGCCGCTCGACTGCTTTGATTAACACCAGCAATCAAAACGCCGCCTTCGGCATCACTGAGCCGGTAATTGCGCCGGGCATCTTTGTCGATTGCGGCAAGTTTCAATCCCTGGACAGTCCCATCGGCTGGCTCGGTGGCGGAAACTTGAATGGCATTCGGAGCTTTACCGATTTCAACCATCAAGGATTTTTCCTTACCCCTGCGTACGATGCCGAGCTTGGTGCGCGTTCCAACTTTGATGCCGGCAATCATGCGTGGTAAATCGCCAAAGGCCTTAACTTCGTGGTCATCCACTTTGAGGATCACATCGCCGCGGTTGAGGCCGGCGCGCATTGCCGGGCTTGCCGGTGAGACTTTGGCAATCAGCGCGCCGGAAGGTTTTTTAAGCCCCAGTCCATCTGCTATTTCCGGAGTTACGCCTTGAATTTGAACGCCGAGCCATCCGCGCTGGACCGTGCCGTTTTCACTGAGTTCGGCGATGATCGATTTTGCCATGGAAGATGGGATGGCAAATCCAATCCCCACATTGCCGCCGGACGGTGAGAATATGGCTGTATTAACGCCGATGACCTTACCTTCGGTATCGAACGTCGGCCCACCGGAATTGCCGCGGTTGATCGGCGCGTCGATCTGCAGGTAATCATCGAACGGCCCGGCTCCGATATTACGGTGGCGAGCGGATATAATACCGGTGGTCACAGTTTGGCCGACACCGAACGGATTACCGTTGGTGATAACCCAGTCACCGATGCGCACGTTATCCGAAGCGGCCCATTCGACGAAGGGCAAATCCTTGTCGGTTTCGACTTTCAAAAGCGCGAGGTCAGTCTTTTCATCCCGGCCTAGGATTTTCGCCTCAAATTTGCGCCCATCATTAAGGGGGACGGAAACTTCGTCGCTGCCGTCGATTACATGATTGTTGGTAACAATCAGACCTTTTTTATCGATGATAAATCCGGAACCGAGGCCGGTTTTTTTCGGGCCATCCTTTTCAAGTCCATGGCCGCGGCGGCGGCCAGGGGCTTCACCTTGACGCCTATCCCGACCATCATCGCCAAAGAAGCGCCTGGAAAACTCTTCGAATTCCCGGGATTCGGCTTGAGATCCATTGGCTTGACCGTGGCTGGTCATATTCACGGTAACAACGGCAGGGATTACCCGATCCACCACATCGGCTATGCGCACCGGCATTGCCGGCAACGGCTTAAGGGCTACGGCCTGGGCCGGAATTGATGGCGCGGCGCGTGAACTTTGAAGCCCGCCAGACCCGGCCAAAACCGCCGCGCCGGCAAATGCGGCAACTACAGAGGCTAAAATGACATAGCGTCCCTTATTACGGCTTTTCAAAACCTTGTTGAAATCCGTCATATCGATCTCCATTTCAGGTATATACATTCGTTGAATGATTAAAATTGAAGTCATATATACTCCCCCTCACCTAACACTAACGTTGCATGAGCATTACGATTTGGTAATGTTTTCAGCCCACGTTGTGGGATTGTGATTTATTGGGGTTGAGGGCCTTCACCGCCGATGCGCGTCTTCGACAAGAAATCGATGGATGCGGCAAAATGCCAGGAATTAGATTGAACGATGCGTGACCGTACCAAAAAAAGAGTAAAGTGGATTTCAGGCGCGATTGCGGTGGCCTGGATGGGGCTCATCGGATTAGACCAGTTCAACGATCTTGGAACTTTCAGCTACGGCGATAGCGCCGGCGAAGACAAAACGGAAATGCTAATGAAGGAATGCCGCGGCACCTTCAACGAACGCTACAACTGCAAATCTTCAATTCTACGTAATAAAGGGCGCGACACCTTCAGATATTGGGGCAAAAAATGGGCGGTGACTTTTGCACCGCCGATATTCCTTTATATTGCGTTCCATCTTTGGCTTGGGCGGGTGGAAACGGTAGAAGAAAAAGACCGCCGCGAACGCCGCGTGCTTCGCATCGAATTGGCACGCCAAAAAGAACGCCGAATGGCCAATGAACAAGGCCGCCAAAGAACCTTGGCCGCCCGACGTAAACAAGATGTTCGTGAAGCCGAGGTAAGGGCGCTTCGCGAAGAGATGAAGCGCCCGCTCAACGTTATGGTGATCTGTCAGGACGAAGAATTGGTTAATTCCTTAGCCGAACCTTTGTGGCAATCTGGCTACCTCGCCATTCCGACTGACTTGCTCGATGTATTTTCGGTTTATCGCGAAATCGGGTACCACATTGTATTAACCGACACTCAGATCGATGCTCCAGATATCGACCCAGAGGATCTGGCGGATGAGAAATACCCGGGAAACCGGCTTCCCCTGGACGAAACCATCCGCCAATTACGGGAACGTAAGAGTAATATCCGCATCGTCGCCATGTCGGGTGATTTCGCCGGCTTGGAGGCGAAAGAATATATAAAAACGGCCACGGAAATGGGCGTTGATGCACTGATTGAAAAGCCCATCGATATGGAAAAGCTGGGCGACTTGTTCGAAAAGCTGATGGATACCGGCGTTAAATCGGACGAAGACGAGGTTTGACGGAACGGCGCCTGAGCGGGCCTAAATAAAACCGCGCCAGCATCGCCGCCGCGGTTTATTTATGAATTACGGCTAATCGAAGCCAACTTTATCAAGAATTATAAACTTTGCCGAACAACCAGGCGATAATACCAATGGCAATTAGGCCAATAAGCCCATTATCGGCAAAGCTTTTCAACAGATCCATGAGGTTCCCGACGACGTTACCGAAAAATGGCACTTGGGATCCGAATAGGACGCCGACAACGACGGTGAGAGGGACCAACACAACGACCACTTGGGTAATTTGTGCAATCCATTTAACGAGCGAATCTAAAATATCCATATCATCCTCCTCAAAGTGATGAACCTACTCTACTTATGGTGCTCGAATTGGTGAGCGAGGCGATACTTCGCCCCGAGTGGTAAACAATTTGTAAATATGAAATGCCGAACGGCTACCTTAAACAGCCAGGATTAGATCACAGCAGGAACCTTGGATTCGCCCAAATAAAGCTTATTTATTAAATTAATTAAGTTTAATAATGCATTGAATTATAATAATTTTTTATCAATTAATTGAGATTCAACCAGGCGTGCCCAAAAGCTCGCTCCAATCGGTAGTATTTGATCGTTGAAATCGTATTTACTGTTATGCAGAGGATATGTCTCTTTTTCGAAAAACCCCGACCCTATGCGAATAAAACAGCCGGGCCGTGCATTTAACATGAATGAAAAATCTTCAGACGCCATCGTTGGCGGATAGGCCGCTTCGATGCCATCATCACCGACCACATCCCGGGCGACATTTTCAGCAATCTTGCTTTGTTCTTCGGCGTTAATCAGGACTGGGTAGAGATGCTGGTAGTCCACTTCGGCGGTTGCGCCGTGGGCTTTGGCTGTATTTTCAGCAATGCGCCGGATTAGGCCGGCAATGGAAATTTCCGAATCTTCCGCAAACGACCGGGCGGTGCCTTTAAGCACAGCCGTGTCAGGCAGCGCATTAATCGCATCGCCCGCATGGAATTGGGTGACACTCACCACAATGCCTTCAATAGGGTTGGTGACGCGGCTTGAAATGCTTTGTAGCGCCGAGACGATTTGCGCGCCAACTAAGATGGGATCGACGCCTTGATGCGGGGCGGCGGCATGGCTGCCAATACCCCGAACCGTAATTTCAAATGACGCCGCCGAAGCCATGCCCAGCCCGGCGCGGATCGACAAGCGCCCGGCCGGCATGTTCGGCCAATTATGCATACCGTAAACGCTATCGACTGGAAATTTGTCGAATAACCCCTCTTCCACCATCACCCGGCCACCACCGGCCATTTCTTCGGCCGGCTGAAATATAAATTGGACGGTTCCTTGAAATTTACGGCTCGCGGCCAAGTATTTCGCGGCGCCCAGCAACATTGCCGTATGACCATCATGGCCGCAGGCGTGCATTTTTCCGGGTATCGTCGATTGATAGGGCAAATTAGTTTGTTCCGGCATGGGGAGAGCATCCATATCCGCGCGCAACCCGATAGATGGGCCATCGCCGTTGACCAGAGTGCCGACTACGCCGGTTTTGGCCAAACCCTGATCAACCGTTATTCCAAATTCACCCAATTTATCGGCGACAAATTTGGCGGTGCGGTGCTCTTCAAAGGCGATTTCCGGATGGGCGTGCAGATCGCGGCGCCATTCCGTCATTTCACCCAGAAGTTCTGATATCTCCTCAATAACCGGCATCGGCGTTCTCCCTTATCCTCCGGGTGCTATCAAAGCGCTGGACCAAGGTCAATTGACTTGACTTAATCCTCGTTTCGACCAAATGTCACCTCACAGACAAATTCGTAACTTTTGATGTCGAAACACGTGTACCGAAGCCACCATGATTGATACCATCCGTGATGCGAAATCCGGGGCCGTAACGGCCGAAGAGCTTGATCCGTTTATCGATCTGGCTGAAGAAATTGGCCGCCTTAGAAGCGAAAAGAACGCGGTCATCCTTGCGCATTATTATCAAGATCCGGAGATTCAGGATATTGCTGATTTCGTCGGCGATTCTTTGGATCTATCACGCCGCGCCGCAGATACCGATGCCGATATGATTGTATTTTGTGGCGTTAAATTCATGGCCGAATGCGCAAAAATTCTCAATCCGTCAAAAACCGTTGTGCTTCCTGATCGGGATGCCGGCTGCTCGCTCGAAGATTCCTGCACGCCGGACGATTTTCAGAGCTTCCGGGACGCACATCCGGATCATATGGCGATCACATACATCAATTGTTCGGCCGAAGTGAAGGCATTGTCGGACATCATCGTCACGTCCTCCAGCGCCGAAGGAATTATCCTACAAATTCCCAAAAATCAGCCAATCTTGTTTGCGCCTGATAAGCATCTGGGACGGTTCCTCGCGCGCCAAACCGGCCGCGATCTGACCCTTTGGCCGGGCACCTGCATTGTCCACGAACAATTCAACGAACGTGAATTGGTCAAACTATCGGTGCGCCACCCAGGTGCCAAAATCGCCGCCCATCCGGAATGTCCCGAAGAAATATTGCGCCATGCTGACCATGTCGGCTCTACCCGATCTCTATTGGAATACGTAACCACTTGTGATGCGTCAGAATTTATTGTCGCAACCGAACAGAACATTATCCACCAAATGGAAAAGGGGGCACCCGGGCGCACTTTCATCGCCGCGCCGGGCGCTGATGGTAAATGTGACTGCGCCAGTTGCCCCTACATGGCCAAAAACAATATGGAAAAATTGTATTTGGCGCTTCTCAACGAAGCGCCCGGGATCGAGATGCCCGAAGAGCTTCGCCTGCGGGCGTTGAAACCATTGCAGCGGATGCTGGATATGTCTGCGGCCAAGACAGCATCCCAAAATGCCGCTTAAATTCCCAGGCGGTCTAGACCCCAAAGACATCGATGAGCTTATCGAGCGGGCCATCAATGAGGATTTGGGCAAAGGTGACATTACGTCTGAAGCGGTCATTCCGGCCGGCACCCGGTTCACCGGTGTTATGGCGGCGCGGGAACGGCTGGTTTGCGCCGGGCTTCCCATCGCAGAGGCCATTTTCGAAAAATTTTCATCGGATATCACTTTCGAAGCCCTGACCGAGGACGGCGCCGATTTACCCGCCGGCACAGCCCTTGCTCGCGTCGAAGGGCCGGCACTGGCGCTTCTAAGCGCCGAGCGGACGGCGATCAACATGTTGCAACATCTTTCGGGCATTGCCACCCTAACCCGCGCCTATGCCGACAAGGTAAAGGGCACCGGCGCCATATTGCTGGATACGCGAAAAACAACGCCAGGTCTTCGTCAGGTTCAAAAATATGCGACGCGCATGGGCGGCGCCACCAATCACCGAATGCGTCTCGACGATGGTGTGCTGATCAAAGATAACCATATTGTCGTCGCCGGTGGTCTTGCTGAAGCCGTTGCTGCGGCGCGTTTAGGCGGCCTAAAGGATATCGAAGTTGAATGCGATACTCTGGATCAGGTTGCCGAAGCGCTGGAGGCCGGCGCCGATAGCATCCTCTTGGATAACATGGAAGCCCCGTTGATGGCCGAAGCGGTCGCCCAGGTCGGCGGGCGTGTCCCAACGGAAGCGTCGGGCGGAATTAATTTAGATACGTTACGCGCCAAGGCCGAAACCGGCGTTACCTATATTTCAGTTGGCCGCATCACCTATTCGGCCCCGGCCGTCGATATTGGCTTCGACTGGACGCCACAGC
>JABMOP010000471.1 GCA_013204125.1 Rhodospirillales bacterium
GTCTGGGGCTACGACGTCTGCGTCAATCGGCCCAAGGTAGCCGCTTACCGCGCACCAGGTGTGCCGATGGCGGCTTTCGGCGTTGAAGGTGTGATCAACGAGCTGGCCGATGAATTGGGCATCGACCGCGTCGATATGCGCCTTAAAAACGCGGCCAAGGAAGGTACGCAAAATGTCGTCGGGCTGAAATACGGACCGATCGGGTTTCAAGAGGTTCTGGCGCAAGTAAAGGCGCATCCTCATTACAGTGCGCCGCTTGGCGAAAACCAGGGCCGCGGCCTCGCCGCCGGATACTGGCTGCACGCCGGCGGCATGAGCTGCGCTTCGGTCAATGTGTCCGACGATGGCACGGTGACGCTGATGGAAGGCAACCCCGATATCGGAGGTTCGCGCGCGTCCATGGCGGCGATGGTGGCCGAAGAATTTGGTATCGATTATAACAAAGTGCGCCCGATCATCGGTGATACTTCGTCAATCGGTTTTACCTTCTTGACCGCCGGTAGCCGCGTAACCTTTGCCACCGGCATGGCGTGCGTCCAAGCTGCGCGCAACGCCATCAAGGTGGCGTGCGACCGCGCCGCTCAAATGTGGGGCGTTTCTGAAGAAGAGGTTATCTGGGAAGACGGCCATGCGCGGCCCGCGGGCGCCAATGTGGGCGATCACGAACCGATGTCGCTGGCCGATATTGCCGCCAAGGCGCCGATGACCGGCGGACCCATCGCCGGCCATGCGGAAATAAACGCCACCGGGCAAGGCCCAGCCACCGGCGCGCATTTGGTGGACGTCGAAGTGGACAGAAAAACCGGCCAGGTGAAGGTTCTCCGCTATACGGTCTTCCAAGATGTCGGCCGTGCCATTTCACCCGATTATGTGGAAGGTCAGCTTCAAGGCGGCGCCGTTCAAGGCATCGGCTGGGCGCTCAACGAAGAATATATCTACGGCGAAGACGGGCGCTTGCAAAATTCCGGTTTCCTGGATTACCGGGTGCCGGTGGCGTCAGACGTGCCGATGATCGATGTGTGCATCGTGGAAGTTCCCAACCCCAATCATCCCTACGGGGTGCGGGGTGTCGGCGAAACCCCGATTGTGCCGCCGCAAGCCGCCGTTGCGAACGCGGTGGAAAATGCCGTTGGGATTCGTTTTTCGGATCTTCCCGTATCGCCGCCGAAAATTTTGAAGGCGATCAAGGCAGCCGAGAAGGGAGCTTAATATATGGCGCGCGTCGTTTTCATGGGCGAAGTGCGCCAATATACCGGCGATGACGACGAGGTCGAAATCGACGCCCCCAACGTGATGCAGCTTTTCAAAAAATTGGGCCAACTTTACCCGAAGCTGGACCTAATATTGGAAACCGGTTTCGCCGTCGCTATTGATGGTGAAATTATGGAAGATTCCCTTCTTCAGTCTTTGGCTGATGCAAAGGAAATTGTGCTCGTTCCCAAAATGGAAGGCGGGCTGATTTAGCCGCAAAATCTTACCGCAATCAGACAAAGAGGTTCTCTGCATGCCCTATGGGTTAGACGCTATAAAAGGTTCCGCGCCACCGCTCATTACGCCCTTCAAAGAGGGCGAGGTGGATTTGGACGCCTATGCCGGCCTTGTTGAATTTCATCTGGAACGGTCCCATTGCATTTTGGTCAACGGCACCACGTCGGAGCCGGCCATGCTGACCGTTGACGAGCGTAACGCCACCTGTGACCGGGCGATGGAAGTCACCGATGGCAAGGCGCCGGTTATTGTCGCCACCGGCTCGCAGAATATTATGGAGACCAAAGCCCTGACCGATCATGCGGTTGCCGCCGGCGCCGATGCGGTGCTGATCGTGACGCCCTATTATTCGCGCCCGCCGCAACGCGGTCTGGTCGAATATTATCTGGAAGTGACCAAAGGCTTCGATACGCCGTGGATGATCTACCACATTCCCGGCCGGGCAGCGGTGTCCGTCACCTTGGATACGGTGAAAGAATTAAATGACCGTTCGCCCAATTTCATCGGCATGAAACACGCGGTCAATGATCTGGGATTTGTTTCCGAATGCCTGGACGCGGTGCCGGAGTACAAAGTGTTCGTCGGATTGGAAGAGCTCAGTTACCCGATGATGGCGGTTGGTGCGGTTGGGTTAATGAACGCGGTCGGTAATCTTTGCCCCGAACTTTTGTCCGAAATGTGCGAAGCCGTCTGGGCCGGTGACATGGCAAAGGGCCAGGAATTGCACCAGAGCTTGTTGGAGCTGAACCAATCGGTGTTCTTTGATACCAACCCTATCCCCTTGAAATATATGATGAAACGCATGGGCCTGATCCCGAAGAACGAGCATCGCCTGCCGATGGCGCCGGCGACGCCGGAATTGGAAAAGCGCTTGGATGGGGTGTTGGAACGGGCGGGCCTGATTTAGGTCTCGTCTTCGACGCCCACTTTCAGCGTTCCGATTCTGGAAATTTCAAACTCCATTTCATCGCCGGCGGAAAGCCATTTTGGGTTATCGCCGGCAATGATCGAGCCGCCGGGGCTTCCCGTCGCGATCATGTCGCCCGGTTCCAGATAGGTGAATTTGGAAGCGTGTGAAATCAGATATTTGATATCGAAAATCATCATATCCGTGCCGCCGTCCTGAACCACATCGCCGTTCCGCCTTGTGGTGATGTGTAATTTCATCGGGTCGTCAATTTCGTCGGCTGTGACGATCCACGGTCCAATTGCGCCCGATGCGTGGAAATTCTTGGACGGCATGTTTTGCGTTCCGCGTTTGCCCCATTCGCGCACCGTTCCTTCGTTCATGATGGTATAACCGGCGACGTAATCTATGGCGTCATCTTCTGCAATGTAGCGCCCGCGCTTCCCCATAACGACGACAAGCTCACCCTCGTAATCGAGCTGTTGGCCCTCTTCGGATTTAATCATGTTGGCGCCGTGCGCAACGAAGCTGGAAGTCAGGCGCCCAAAGATCGATGGGAATTGCAGCGGGCCGCCGGCGTCGATGACTTCGTGATAGGCGCGGTAGTTGCGCCCGGCGCATAATATTTTGCTGGGGTCGGTTATCGGCAGATCATATTCGATGGCATCCGCTGCGTGATCTGGAGCTTCGCCTTCAAGGCCACGTAATTCGTCCATGGCGCCGCCGATAGCGCGGCTCAATGTGGCAAATTTGGATCCGAGGCGCGCCGATGCGTCGATGACGCCGTCTTCTTGGACAATGCCGTAGCGCGCTCTGCCGCCTTCGGTATAGCTGATGAGTTTCATGTCGGGGTTCCTCTGCTGGATCGTTGTTCACCATTCATGGCACTAAAAAGCCAAATAAAGCAGTGGAAAGGCAACCCTTTTAATGATTTATATCCACTCTAATTGATGGGAATGGAAAATGTTTAATTGGCTGAACTTGCATATTTTGGCGCTCGTTGCCGTTGCCGCGCAATTCGGCGGCATGGCGTTTTTCGCATTTTTGTTCACGCCGCTGGTGTTTCGCTATATGGAGCGGGAAGATGCGTCCAAGTTCCTGCGCCGGGTCTTTCCCGTCTATTACCGGGCGATGGCGGTCACCGCCGTTGTTCCGGCACTGCTGCTCATGGTTGGGCAGACCTATGTTACCGAGATATCGGTTATGCTGGGCGTCGCCATCACGATGTTATTTGCCGCCAGAATTATTGTGCCGGCCGCCAATCGGGCGCGCGAAGCGGGGGATGACGCTAAGTTCAAGTTGGTCCACCGGGGGAGCGTCATCCTCCACATGATCCAGTGGATTGCGGTCACCGTCGTGCTGATCCACCTTGCCCAATAGGGTTTAATCGATCAGCCCCTTTGTCAGTTTGATGTGAATAGGCTATTTTTGCCCGATGAGTGATAACGACACGCTAACGCTTCGCCGGCCCGATGATTGGCATGTGCATTTGCGCGATGGCGATATGCTGCGCGCCGTACTGCCGTATACCGCCCGGCAATTCGCCCGCGCCATCGTCATGCCCAATTTGGCCTCGCCGGTAACCACGGCTAGCGAAGCCGGTGAATACCGCCGCCGTATCTTAGACGCCCTGCCGGACGATGAGCTTTGCCGGGGATTCTTGCCATTGATGACGTGTTATTTGACCGACAATACGGATGCCGATGAATTGGAGCGGGGGTTCGTAGATGGCGTCTTTACCGCCGCCAAACTTTACCCGGCAAATGCCACCACCAATTCGGCGGCGGGCGTGACCGATATTGCCAATTTAGATGCGGCGCTGGAACGCATGGCCGGGATCGGCATGCCGCTTTTGATGCACGGCGAAGTTACCGACCCCTCGGTGGATGTATTCGACCGGGAAACCCAGTTCATCAAGCTGGTATTGGACCCGATGCTCGGCCGCTTCCCCGGCCTCAAGGCCGTTCTCGAACACATAACCACCATGCAAGCTGTGAGTTACGTGCGCAGCAAGCAAGGCGCCCTTGGCGCGACCATCACCGCCCATCATTTGATGATTAACCGCAATGCTTTGTTCGAAGGCGGCCTCCGCCCGCACAATTACTGCCTCCCCATCGCCAAGCGTGAAAGCCATCGCCTTGCTTTGCGCGAAGCCGCGACATCCGGCGAACCTTGGTTTTTCCTCGGCACTGATTCCGCGCCGCATGAAATTGCAGCTAAGGAAGCTGATTGCGGCTGCGCCGGGATATTCACGGCGCCGGCCGCGTTGGAACTCTACGCCCAGGTGTTTGATGAAGAAGGCGCGATGGACAAGCTGGAAAGCTTTGCCTCGGTCAATGGGCCCACGTTTTATGGGCTCGAAGTTAACGAAGCCACGGTCACATTGGTGCGGGATGCCTGGGATGGCCCGGTGGAGAGCGTTGGTGTTAAATGTTTTGCCCCATCGGGTGGGCTTGATTGGCGGATAAAATGAGCGAAGGCAGCGGCATACGCGCGTTGATGTTGAATGAAGAGGATGGCAGCGTGTCGGCCGGCCTGACTGAAATCGTTGAAAGCGATCTGCCGGAAGGCGATGTTCTGGTGCGCGTCGACTATTCGACCCTCAATTACAAAGACGGCATGATCTTAAAAGGGATCGGCCGGTTGGTGCGCGATTATCCCCATATTCCTGGCGTTGATTTTGCCGGTGTTGTGGAAGCTTCCGACAGTGCCGGCTACAAGCCAGGTGACCGAGTTGTGCTTAACGGCTGGCGTGTCGGCGAAACCCATTGGGGCGGCTACGCGCAAAAGGCGCGGGTGAAATCTGACTGGCTGGTGCCGTTGCCGGACGCGATTTCGACACGCCAAGCGATGGCGATCGGCACGGCGGGTTATACCGCCATGTTGGCGGTCATGGCCTTGGAAGAACATGGATTGACGCCGGGCAGCGAGGGTGAAGTTTTGGTAACCGGGGCCGCTGGCGGTGTCGGCAGCATCGCCGTGGCCATCCTCGGCCATCTGGGGTACCGTGTGGCCGCATCGACCGGGCGGCCCGAGGCCCACGACTATTTGAAGGATTTGGGCGCCTCGGTAATTGTTCCCCGCGCCGAATTGGAAGAGCCGCCGCGCGGCCCGCTTAGCTCCGAACGCTGGGCCGGGGCGATCGATTCCGTCGGCGGAATTATCCTCTCTAATCTTCTGGGCGGGCTTCGATCCCACGCAAGTTGCGCCGCCGTCGGCTTGGCAGCATCTCCGAAACTGGAAACCACGGTGGTGCCGTTCTTGCTTCGAGGGGTGAATTTGTTGGGCATCGATTCTGTCCTCTGCCCGATTGAGAGGAGAATAACTGCCTGGTCGCGGCTGGTAAGCGATCTTCCCGCCGATAAGCTGGAGCAAATGGTGACCGAAGTGCCGCTCGGCGAAATTGCAGATTATGCGGATGATATCCTCGCCGGGGCCGTCCGCGGGCGTATCGTTGTCGACGTCAATGCGTAAGCAAACGCCATTTGAAATAGCTTCCGATTAATCGAAAATTTATCTGTTTTCGCCATTCTAGGCTCGGGTGATATCTCGCGCAGAGTCGGGGGGCGGGGAGGTCATCCAGGAGATGGATAAATGTATAATAAAACAATGCCCGCGGTGTCTTTCGCCTTTCTTCTTGGCTTAGGCGGATGTGGATTTGTCGATGGTTACGAAGAAGCTGTTTATGACGAAAAACCTGTTTATTGCTATCAATCGCTGGGCGGCGTTCAATGCTCTGCGGAGCCCGTTAATGCCGACAAACGGCGGCTGGTGAATTATTACGGACCTCATCCAAGCCGGTATGAAGTACCCAAAACCATCAAAGCACCCGAATTGAAAGCGCCGCCGCCGGTTCCATTTTGGGTTCGCGACGCTGAGCCCGTACCCAAGCCGGCGGTCAAAACGGCGGATAAAACTGCGGCTGGTAATGCCGAACCCGGCGAAGACAAAAGTCAGTAGCAGGATCAACGCCCCTCCGTTAAGATAAGGCCTCACTCATTTATTTATGTGGTTTTGACGGGGGACCGATGGCGTATCGCATATTAAAAATTCTGGCTGTAGTGGTTCCGTTGATGATTTCGGCGGGGCCTGTAGGCGCAGAAATGCCGCCGCCGGAAAATTTCGGCCAAGCCATGCGCTGGTATCAAAAGGCGGCGGTCGCCGGCGATGCCGATGCTCAATTCTTATTGGCGCGTCTATTGGAAACCGGAATGCGCGGCAAAGCTGATATCGCCGGCGCCTTAAAATGGTACCGCGCCGCAGCGGCCCAAGGGCATGCCCCTGCGCAAGTTAAGCTGGCGGAATTTCTATATAAGGGGCAGGGCACCGATCGTGACTTGGCGGGCGCTGCTGTATGGTACGAAAAAGCCGCGGCGGCCGGCTCGATCCCGGCTCAATTCAATCTCGCGCTTATGCTTGAACATGGGCGGGGCGTTGAACGTAATCTGGAAAATGCGGCGAAATGGTATCTGAAGGCTGCAAACGGCGGTCTGGCACCGGCGCAATTGAATCTCGCGCTGCTTTATGCGCGTGGGCTCGGTGGAAAACCGGAACCGGTAAACGCGGCAGTATGGCTTTTGGTGGCTGAGAAATCCGGCGGCGCCGTCCCGGAAAAAATTAAATCCAGGATCGTGTCGGGACTAAGCGCAGATCAGAAGGAAATGGCCCAAGAAGGCGCTGCAGAAATGTTGGCGAAAATCGGGAAAGCACCGCCGAAACCGAATTAGCTTTCGGTGTTATTCTGCGGCTTCGGAACTGTCTCCGGCGGTTTCGCCGCCTCTCTCTTCTTCTGACTGGCGTTCAATCGTTTCCAGCGCTTGGGCGGCTTCTTGCTGGCGTTGCCACATATGGGCATAGGCGCCACCTTCAGATAAGAGCGTCTTATGGTTTCCGCGCTCGACAATGCGACCGTGGTCCAGAACCAAAATTTCATCGGCGCCGACAATAGTGGAAAGCCGGTGTGCGATCACCAGCGCCGTTCGATTGGCGGCGACACTTTCAAGCGATTGCTGAATTTCCCGTTCGGTATGGGTGTCCAGCGCCGATGTCGCTTCATCAAATAGGAGTATGGCAGGGTCTTTAAGGATGGTTCTTGCAATAGCGACGCGTTGTTTTTCGCCGCCCGATAGTTTGAGTCCTCTCTCGCCGACGCTGGTATTGTATCCGTCCGGCAATCCGATGACGAAATCATGAACCGATGCCAACCTAGCGGCTTCTTCGACTTCAGATGGCGTGGCAGAGGGCCTGCCATAGGCAATGTTGTAATAGATGGTGTCGTTGAACAGCACTGTGTCTTGGGGAACGACGCCAATGGCGGCGCGGAGCGAGCCTTGCGTAACATCGCGGATATTTTGGCCATCGATGGCGATATGCCCGCCGGTGGCGTCATAAAATCGGTACAGAAGCCGTGATATGGTGGATTTACCGGCACCGCTTGGACCGACGATGGCGACGGTGTGGCCGGCAGGGACGCGGAAAGAAACGTCTTTTAAAATATTTCGTTCGGGCGTGTAGTCAAAATTAACATGGTCGAAGGTGATCTCGGCTCCGGCGACGGCAAGATCCTTTGCGCCCGGTGCGTCGTCAACTTCACGCGACACTTCCAGCAACGAAAACATTTCCTCCATATCGGCGAGGGATTGTTTAATTTCCCGGTAAACGAAACCAAGAAAATTGAGCGGCAGGAAAAGTTGGATCAAATAAGAATTAACCAACACGAAATCGCCGAGTGACATGGTGCCGTTTTTGACGCCGTACCCTGCCATGACGATCAGTGCCGTCAGGCCGATCGAAATGACAGATGCCTGACCAATGTTCAATAACGAAAGTGATACTTTGCTTTTTACGGCCGCTTCCTCGTAAGCGCGCAGCGCCTGTTCAAAGCGGCGCGTTTCGTGGTCTTCATTGCCGAAATACTTGACGGTTTCATAGTTGAGCAGCGAATCGATGGCCTTTGTGTTGGCTTCGCCGTCCATTGTGTTCATGCGGCGGCGAAATTTCAGCCGCCAATCGGTGACTAAAACGGTCCACACAATATAGATGCTCAAGGTGACGAAGGTGACGAGAGCATACCAGCCGTTGAATAGGCCCCACATTACACCGCACACCATTAATATTTCTAACAATGTGGGGATGATGCTAAACAGCATGAAGTTGAGCAGAAAATCGATGCCCTTGGTGCCGCGTTCTACGGACCGGCTAAGCCGGCCGGTTTGCCGGTCGAGGTGAAACCGAAGTGCAAGTTGATGCAGGTGCCGGAAAGTTTTTACGCCGGCTTCGCGGATGGCCCGCTGGGCAACGCGCGCAAACACGGCATCGCGCAATTCACCGAAGGCAATGGAAAGCACGCGGGCAACGCCATAGGCGATCAATAGCGCGATCGGGACAGCGATGATTGCCGCGCCCTTGGTATCGAAGGCGTCGATGGCCAGTTTATAGATGATTGGCGTTACCACAGATATGACTTTTGCCGCCACCAATAGGAGGACGGCGATCGCCACCCGCCAGCGCATATTTGCCGAATCCTTGGGCCACAAATAGGGCAACAAGGTGCGGATGGTCTTCATATCGTTGCGCCGGCCAGATGCTGGTGGCGCGTCAGTGGAAAGTGGTTTCATGTTTGTTGTTCAGGCCTCATATTCGGGGGATTCAAGCGCAAATATATGCGGAAAACTGGTTTTTATTAACTTGGTGCACGAAACCGCCCGACGCAATGCTAAGTTATTGAAATAACCCTGTTTTTATTGGGCTTATATTACCGAAATTCGATCACCATATATTATGGTATGTACATACAATCACCGGAATACCGGGGCTGGAGCGGTAGCAGCTATGTTAGAAAAAATAAAATCGCGCTTTTTAGAGGGGCGGCCGATCAGTTATGAAGAGTCCAAAGAACTTGCGGCTCATCATGACCAGTCGGTCCGCGAGCGCTTGGCGCAGAGCCATAATGTGCGCAAAGAAATCCTCTATTTTTTAGCGGATGATGAAGAACCTTCTGTGCGTCAATTGATTGCGCGCAATGAAGCAACGCCGAGGCCGGCGGATGCGCTTTTGGTGCACGATGAAGATGCCGGCGTTCGGACCTGTTTGGCCGAGAAAATATCCCGCCTTGCCCCTTCTCTTTCGGCGGAAGAGCGTGCCGACGTTCGAGAATTGACGTTGGATATTTTAGAAGAATTAGCGAAAGACCAAATCCCCCGCGTGCGCCAAATTCTTTCGGAAGCCTTGAAAGATTACGCCGATGCGCCGCCATCTATTATCAATCGGTTGGCGCGAGACACAGAATTGCTGGTATCGGCGCCGGTTCTAGAATTTTCGCCGGTTCTAAGCGATGCCGACCTTATTGAAATTATTAAAGATGGCACCGGGACCGGCCAGCTAACTGCCATCAGTAGTCGATCCGAGGTGCGCGAACCTGTATCCGACGCAATTTTCGATACCCGCGACAGGAAAGCAATCACAACCCTTCTCGCCAACGACAGCGCCCAGATCAGAGAAGAGACATTGGATGGTATCATCAACGAAGCCAAGCCCGTAACCGAATGGCATGAGCCTTTGGTCCACCGCCCACTTTTAACGTCGGGCGCGGCAATCCGTTTGGCTGAATATGTCGCCGATAATATGCTACGCGTATTGGGACAGCGAAAGGAATTGGACGAGAAGGCTTTGAGTGCGGTTCAGGCGGAAGTCGGACGCCGGCTGGCCCAATCGGCAAACAATGAGGATATCCCAAGCCCGGCAACCGGGCCCAAGGTTGAACAAGACGCCAAAGCGGTTAAATCCGCTGCGCCGAAACCCGCCAAAAAACCCGGCAAAGCAAAGAAATCGAAAAAGACACGCAATGCCGAGATTTCAATGGGCGATATCAAAAAATTGCACGCGTCCGGTAAACTAAAGGCCGGTGATCTTGTCCGCGCCCTTGATGACGGCGACCGCCGCTTCGTTAAGATGGCTTTGGCGGTGCGGTCCGAATTGCCCATAAGAATGGTCGAAGATATCGTTGGATCCCGCGACCCCAGAGCCGTAATTGCTTTGCTCTGGAAAGCTAATCTTCAAGCGACGATAATCGACGACATGCAAGCCAAGCTCGCCAAAATTGCCAAGCGCGACATGATCCATCCGGAAGGCGGCAAAGATTTTCCAATGACCGATGATGACATGGCCTGGCAGCTGGAAATGTATCTATAAGTTTTTTGGCCGCATAAAGTCGCTTATTCCGTGCGGTGAATCAGGTGAAATCCAAATTCGGTTTCAA
>JABMOP010000472.1 GCA_013204125.1 Rhodospirillales bacterium
CGCCGCCTCTTCGATCTCGCTCTCGCCGGCGCCGGCCCGGCCGTAGGCGATGTTGGCGCGCACCGTGTCGTCGAACAGCATGATTTCCTGGCTGACCAGCGCCATTCCGGCGCGCAATGATTTCTGCGTTGTATCGCGGATATCTATGCCGTCGATGGAAACTGCGCCTTCATCGACATCGTAGAAGCGTGGGATCAAGTTGAGGATCGTCGATTTACCGGCGCCCGAGGCACCGACCAGCGCCGTCATCTTATTTGCGGGCACGGTGAGGCTGATATGGTTCAGCGCATTCTGATCGGATGTATAGGCGAAGCGGACATTCTCCAGCTTGATCTCGCCCGTCCTAATATTAAGGATTTCGGCGCCCGGCCGGTCGTTGATTAAAGGCTCGCGGTCCAAAATTTGGAACAACCGCTCGGCACTGGCTAGGCCTTCCTGGAGGCTGGCATTCAAATTGGCGAGCCGCTTCATCGGCTCATAGGCAAGCAACAAAGCGGTGATGAAGGAAAAGAATGAACCGGGGTCCATGGAATCCTGAATGACGCGGTAGCCGCCATACATGATGACCATGGAAATGGCGATGCCGCCCAAGGTTTCCATGATCGGGCTGGCCAATGCTCGGATACGTGCCGACTTGAACACCAAATCGAAGATCCGCTCAGCGATGACGCGCACGCGGCCCATTTCGTATTCTTCCATGCCATAGGCCTTGACCACACGGGCACCCTGGAAGGTCTGTTCCAACAGCGTTGTGAACTGGCCCAATTCTTCTTGGGTGTTGACGGTCACCTTGCGGATACGCCGACCCAAGCGGACAATCGGCAGGACGGCGATTGGAAAGACGAAAAAGGATATCGACGCCAATAGCCAATCATTAATAAACATGACACCGACCAAACCGATCAATGTCAGAAAATCCTTGCCGATGCTGGTCAGCACATTGGATACGGCGGCGCGCATCATGTTGATATCGATGGTGAAGCGGGAAATCAAATTTCCTGTCGGGCTATTGTGGAAAAACCCCAATTCCAGCCCGGTCAAATGCGCGTATAGCCGGTGTTGGGTGTCGGTGATAATGCGTTGGCCGACAAAACTCATGAGTACCGACTGGCCGTAATTGGCAGCGCCCTTAACGGCAAACGTGATAAATACGGCGCCGCCGATCAGCCACAAGACGGACTCGTTTTTAGCCAGAAAAACATCGTTGATTACGGGCTTCATCAGCCAGGCGCTGGCGCCGGTTGCCGCAGCGACCAAGGCCATGCAGATGAGGGCTAAGACGATCCAGCCAAAATAGGGGCGAATGTGGTCGCGGGCTAAGCGGCCGACCAGTGCGGTGGTTGAATTGTCCTGAAGCTGCCGTTGCGTCACTTGGGGCTCAAACCTTTGATTTTAAACCGATTCGTTCCTGGACGTTACCATGCAAGGGCACTCTCGGCCAATTACCCCGTTGAAATAGTTTTAAGTGCCGGCGACGGTCATGCCGTCGATGCGCACCGTCGGGGCATCAACGCCATAGCGCAGTTCCAGATCGTCGGCGGCGGTCAGGTTTAAAAACATATCTTTCAAATTTCCGGCAATGGTCACTTCGCTAACCGGATAGTTTAACTCGCCGTTTTCGATCCAGAATCCGGCGGCACCCCGGCTGTAATCACCGTTAAGGCCATTGACCCCAAATCCAATCAGTTCGGTAACGTAGAGCCCCATTTTAATTTCGGAAATAAGCGCATCGCGGTCGATAGTGCCAGCATCCATATAAAGATTGGAAGCCGATGGCGATGGCGGCGAGCCGGCGCCTCGGGAGGCATGGCCGGTGGTCTTCAATCCCAATTGCCGCGCCGAACGCAAATCCAAAAACCATGTGGTCAGGGTGCCTTGATCGATGATGTTGCGCTTTTTGTTGGCAATGCCTTCGCCCTCCAATCGAGTCACGATTCTGTGGAAGAGAAAAATTCCAATGACTGAAAACATGTTTGCGAAGATGAGTCCCGTCCAGAAATGACTCCCCCCAAAGATCCATGAATAGGTGCGGATCAGGAAGGGCCAGAGTGGGTAAAAGGCACACGAAGGCTCATGGACAACATAGCCC
>JABMOP010000473.1 GCA_013204125.1 Rhodospirillales bacterium
CAGTTCGGCCAGCCACTCCGCTGTCAGGTATTCCCGCACTGACCGGTGATGAAATCGGACGGAGCCGTAGATCGCTTCGTCGAATATAGGGCGGGAGAGGAGCGTTGCTTGCTTGTTGTCGTCCCAGTCGGGGAGCACTTCGCGGAGGGGAATGCCTTTGGAACTGTCGGCGCCGTCGGGCACGCGAATGTTTGGTTCTTGGCCCAACGTGGCTGCTGCCGCAAGCAGCAGCGCTCCTTTGCGGGCGTCATCTAAAGAGAGCGGCCGGGCGTCCGCGCGATTCTGACTCCTTTCGCCGACGCGAAAAGCATCGCTAATGTCCGCGTCATCACTCTCGCGAGCGTACGACGACAATTCGCGGAACGTTCGGTTCAGTTCGATGAAACCGTATCGGCTGTCTGACTCTGGCATCACAACCAAAAATTCTAACACGTTCACTTTGCAGAGTAGTCAAGAATTTCGTGTTTTGAGCAGCTGCAACCAGATCATCGACCGATTGAGGCCGCAGGGTTAAAGCGGACATCAAAAATGCCAACCTTAAATGCCGAACTTTTTTAACTGCCCCCGCCATTCAATCGGAAACGGCTTGAGCAGCGTTTTAAGTTGTAGGCCCGAAACCTGTCGCCCATCGAGAATCGCTTCTATGATCTCAGGCGCCAATAGGTTTAGGCGCAGCACTCGGGATAAGTAAGACTTGCCCGTCTTCTCGGCCTCGGCCAGTTCCGCCAGCGATGTATATTTCCCGCTCTCGAGCATCCGCTTCCACCGATGGGCGCGCGCAATCGCCCGGATAAGTGTGTTGTCGACGCGAGGACGCGATGGCGCCAGTTCAGCGCCGTCGGGCGCCAGGATCAATTTTCGCCCACCGCGTTTGGTGAATGTTATGGGGATGTGGACCGTGACAATGCAGCCGTCGTCGCTGATTTGCGGATGTGTCGTCATGCCGCCTCCTTACGCTTAGGCATTGAAGCACGCAGATCCGCCACCAGACTGGCGAGCCCTTCAGTCCGCAGGCGAATATCCACACCCTTGAGCCCCACATTGACCCGGTCCACCAGCAATTGCACGATGCGCGCCTGTTCGGCGGGAAACAGTTCATCCCAAAGGGGATCGAATTGGACGAGGACTTCACGGGCATCGTTTTCGGTGAGATCGGGGATCTCGGATTTAGCGGATTTCCAGGTGCGGATGATGAGTTCGGGGGCGCGCAACAGGCCGCGTATCTGATCGACGACGGCGCCCTCGATCTCGGCGGCGGAGACATTGCCGATCGGGCACGCCCCTGCCCCCATTTTCAGGTTATCGGCGGAGATATAATAGCGATAGAGCTTGCCCCGGCGGCGGGTATGGGTGGGCGTCATGGCGCCGCCCGATGGCCCGAAGATCAAGCCTTTAAGCAGCGCCGGTGTTTGAGCGCGGTTATTGCCAGCCCTCTTTCGTGGGCTTTCCTTGAATATGGCATGGGCCTTATCCCAAAGCGTGCGCTCGATTATGGCGTCATGTTCACCGGGATAGGAATTCCCCTTATGAACCGCCTCACCCAAATAGACCCGGTTGTTGAGCATGCGATAGAGATATCCCTTGTCCATGGGATTGCCGCGCTTGGTGACCACGCCATCTGATTTCAGAGCTTGGGCGAGCGTGGTGGCGGAGCCGATGCGAACAAAGCGCTCGAATATTTCCCTAACGGTGGCAGCTTCTTTTTTATTGACCACCAGCTTGCGCTCTTTGACGTCATAGCCGAAGGCCGGATTGCCGCCCATCCACATGCCCTTCTTTCGCGACGCCGCAATCTTGTCGCGGATCCGCTCGCCCGTGACTTCGCGCTCGAACTGGGCAAAGGACAAAAGCATGTTGAGGGTCAGGCGCCCCATAGAGGTGGTGGTATTGAAAGACTGGGTGATGGAAACGAAGGTGACGTGGTTTTTCTCGAACACTTCCATCAGTTTGGAGAAATCCATCAACGAACGGCTCAACCGGTCGATCTTGTAGACCACCACCACATCAACGAGCCCCGCCTCGATATCGCCGAGCAACCGTTCCAGGGCTGGCCGCGCCAAGGTGCCGCCCGATTGGCCGCCATCGTCGTAGTGGTCGGGAACCAATACCCAGCCTTCCGGCTTTTGGCTCATGACATAGGCTTCGCAGGCTTCCCGCTGGGCATCCAGGCTGTTGAACTCTTGCTCCAATCCTTCCTCCGAGGATTTGCGCGTATAGACCGCGCAGCGAAGTTTGTGGATGATTGGCTGATCGGTCATGACCGGCTCCGCTGGTTCTTGAGGCCGAAGAACACCCACCCGTTCCATCGGCTGCCGGTAATGGTTCGGGCCACCGCCGATAGAGATTTATAAGGTCGACCCTGATATTCGAAGTCGTCATCGCGCACCGTGACGCAGTGCTCCACCCCTTTCCATTCGCGGATCAGGCGGGTGCCGGCGATGGGCCGATCCTTCAAGCGAATCCGCTTCACCACCGGGTTGCCGCCGAATATCTGTTCGGCCAAGGCATCCAGGCGCTTGACGGTTTCGGGCTTGAGACCGCCATAGGCCAATTCCTGGATACGGTAGGCCAGTCTGCTCTCGAGATAGCGCCGGTTATATTGCGGCGGCTCCGTATCGAACAACTCCCGCCAAAGGGCCTTCAATTCAGGTGCCGGCTTGGTTTTAAGGGCGGCGACGCGGGCCAGTACGGTTTCACTCATATCTGAGATCCTTTGCTCTTTTCTCCGTCCGACTGACGCTCTGTCGGCGCCCGAAGTCCAGTCGAAAGTTCTCTAAAGTCGCCGGTTCTAGGATCGATGCCGGCTTCGCCCCGCGCACGTAGCCGGGCCAGCCCCATGCCCAGGATTGCCGCAGCTTCGCCAAGGCGCTCGGCGGCGGTCATGCGGCTGGGATCAAGGCCGCCGGCGGCGGCGTATGGATCGGTTATGACCATGGCAAAGTTTTCGCCCCCTCATCTCAGGGGATTATTGGCGACGTGTTTACGGACAAAGCCCAGAAATGCTCGATCGGGGTCACGAACCTCTTTGCCCGCCGACCACTCCCGCCAGCGGGCTTCCAGGTGGTAGATGTCGTAACCGGGCGCGATCTTGCGGGCTTCTTCGATGGTGGCCGCCTTCAAGAGAAGTTTCGATCCACCACTCCTATTTTCATCTTCAACAGAATTAGAATTCTGATTCTTGGTTATGGGTATGGTTATGGGTATGGGTATGGAGGCATCGGTTTCGCAATCCTCAGGCGATGCGTCCGCATCCCCGGTTTCTTTTCTTTTCCGCCACTTAGCATTGGCGGCATTTTTCCCACTTTCGCTTCGTGAAGCGGATTTTTCTCGCTCTTTGCTAAGCCGCTTTTGGTACAGAAAACCATCATCGACTTGCCAAAATGCGCGCAGTACAGGAGCGTGTCTGCGCCACGTCGCCGGTGACAGGTCAGTGATCCGGGCCAAATAATTGTCATCATCGGGCAGCCGGCATTCCGGTGCCCGCCAAGCGGTCATCAACATCAACAGGTACGCGCCGTGCTCTAGTGTGGTCAGATGGTTGGTGTCGGCCACGTAGGCATCTGTCCACAATGGTAAAAACGGGAACCGGGCCATCAGCTATCCTCCTCTTCATCGTTAAATTCGGCGTAGTCGAACAGGGTCGGTGCCGGTTCCGGCGGCGCCGAGATGCGGCTCCGGCTGGCCGGTGTGAAACCAAATTCGGATCCGATGCGCAGCATGATCTCGGCCTGACGATTGGCGATGGAGACGTAAGGGGATTGCATTGGGTAGCCGGTGGGAGACTTCACGATCGTCCCAAATTTGTGGATGGCCGTAATTGCCTCTGTCCACATGGCATAGGCTTCGCAATAGGCGGCCAGTGCTGCCCGATCCAGGGAAGTCAGCATATTGAGTTGGGTCAGATCAGCGACAATGCGATCCCATTCTACGCGGGCGGCATCGCTCACCTCGGCCGGGCATTCCGGTGCACCGATCGGCGGCAACGGCTCGTGACGATTAAGGGGCCGCTTCCCCGGATTGCCCTGATAGAGTTTCACCGCCGTCGGCTTTTGCTTACGTCCGCGCATGGTTATTCCTCCATGCCCGGCATCGATGGATCGGTCCGGAGACGTTCGGCGGCGATGTCTTCGAAGGAACGGTCGTTGCCAACGAGCGTGGCTTTGGAGCCGGTGAATGCCTGCCAGCGGCGAATGATGACGTCCATATATCCAGGATCAATCTCGATCCCGAAGCACCTTCGCCGTGCGGTCTCGGCGGCAATCAAAGTGGTGCCGCTGCCGAGAAATGGGTCATACACCGCATCACCGGTCCGGCTGTTGTTGAGGATCGGCCGGCGCATGCACTCGACAGGTTTCTGGGTGCCGTGCGTCGTCTCAGAATCCTGAAGTCGACTGGAAATATTCCAAAGGGTGGTCTGCTTTCGATCGCCGGTCCAATGGCCTTTGTTTCGCACTACGTACCAGGCTGGTTCATGTTGCCAGTGGTAATCGCCGCGACCAATGACCAATCGTTCCTTGGCCCAAATAATCTGGGCGCGGATCGCAAACCCGCAAGCTTCCAGACTTGCCGCCACCGTCACCGCATGAAGGGCGCCATGCCAGACATAGGCAATATCGCCTGGAAACAACTCCCAGGCTTCACGCCAATCGGCACGTTCGTCATTGGTAACTTTGCCGGTACGTTTAGAATTGTTGACGCCGGCGCG
>JABMOP010000474.1 GCA_013204125.1 Rhodospirillales bacterium
GATCAGAATATTCAAGCGGAGCGAGATGAGCGATAAAACAATAGATGCGCCGGCCAGAACCAGCGCGAAACGCCCGAAACCTTCGGGCATGATAAAGCGGACCAGCACAAGATTGGCGGCGAAGGCGACGAACGCTTGGACGGCTTGGCCGAACACCAAATAACTACCGCCGATTTTTAAATGCCTAATGTCGATATTCGCCATTACGGCTTGGCCTCTTAATACATCTCGAAATATTCTTTGTGTTCCCAATCGGTGACTTCCGATAAAAAGCGCGAAATTTCGGCTTGTTTCATCTGGAGAATATAATCGATGAAGGTATCACCCAATTCGCTCCGAAACATTTGGCTTTGACGCAATGCCGCAAGCGCGTCCATCAGATTGGTTGGCAATGGTAATGCATCTGCGTGGTAGGGATCATCGCTCGGCGGCGGCGGGGTCATCTCGTTCTTGATACCCTCCATCCCTGAAATGATTTGCGATGCCATATAAAGATAGGGATTGGCGGCGGGTTCGCCGACCCGGTTTTCCAAATGCGTCGCGGGGTCGTTCGCCCCGGCGCCGATAACGCGGATCATAGCGCCTTTGTTATCACGCCCCCAAACGGCGCGGTCCGGGGCCAGAGAATTGGGTTTGTAGCGCTTGTATCCATTGAGGGTTGGCGTTGTGAACACACTTGCCGCATTGGCATTGGCCAGCAATCCGGCGACGAATTGATTGCCAAGGGGAGATAAAAGTGTGTCATCGCTATCGGGCGCGAAGGCATTACTGCCGTCCACTTTATTTTCCAGAGATTGATGCAGGTGCCAGCCGCTGGAAAAGGCATTTTTCAAACCGGGACGGCACATAAATGTGGCGTGATAGCCGTGTCGTTTGCAGATTTGCTTAACCGCGCTTCGAAACAGCATCATGTTGTCGGCTGCTTCCAATCCCGATTGGGGTTTGAAGGTGAATTCAATCTGGCTCGGGCCGAATTCAACTTCCACGGTGCGTAACGGGAGCCCAAGTTCGAGCAAATGACCGCGCACGATTTCCAACACCGGATCATATTCGTCCATGCGCAGTTCCGTCAGATAGTGAAATCCGTGTGCCAGCAAGCTAACTCTGGGCGGGGTCGCAGGCTGGGTTGCGTGTTCGGGGCTTAGCATCCCGTCTTCAAGCTTGTAGATGTGCAATTCCACTTCAAGCCCGGCGACGTAGTCGTATCCCATTTCCCCAAGATTAGCCAAAACCGATTTATAAATTTCGCGGGTCGAAAAGGGGATTTTTTTGCCGTTGGTGAAATAGATATCGCACAGCATCCAACCGGTTTTCGGCGCCCAGGGGAGTATCTTAAAGCTACTCGGGATCGGCACCATGACTACATCGGCGGCATTGCTCATTTCCGGAATTCCGAAGCCGCCGCCCGGTGAGAAGACATCAAATACGGTCTTGTGCGCGGTGTCCTTGGCGAGGAGGGTGGTGGTATTGGTGCAGCCGTTGCGTAACGCTTGTGCAACTTCGTCAACGACCACAGATTTACCGCGGAGCAGTCCATGCTGATCGGCAAAGGACAATCGAACAATGTCTAAATCGCTCTGCTCGATACGCCCAAGAACTTCGCCGACTTGGGCTTCTTCGTCGTCGTTGCGTAACCCGTAATGGGCAACAAAATCTGTGCGCCCCATATTGTCTTCGTGTGACATCTATCGCCCCCTGAAAATTGCCCCATCAATTTACGCCGCTCAGCCTTACGGCTCCGCCGCCCATTCCGATTTTGCGCGCCGGCTTTGGGCGCGTTCCATCCAAGACCTCCGCCATTCATTTGCCGGGGCGACCGTATCGATGGAGATCGGCCCACGAAAAAGATGTTCATCGCCTTCAACGACCCAGCCCGGCGGCTTGGCGCCGCCCCTAACGTCTTCGATGGCTTTCATCAATATGCGCCGATTGGCGATAATCGCCTTGTCGGAGGTGCCGAGATGTTCTTGCGACCGGTCTTGGATTTGGCCCAAGGATTCCACCGCCCATTGATCGTGGACGTTGATGTCTTCTCCGAGCCCGGTATAGGTCTTGGATTTCTGTTCCCGGGCATCATAGCCGTAATCATTGGCCTTATTTCTGCGCGGTTTGTAATCGGGCAATGTATAGAGTTTTAAACGATCTTCACGCATCGCGTCTTTATCGACTTGGTCGTTGAAGCTGGTAAAAATGGCGTACCAGAAACTATGTTCATCATCGATCGGGACATGCCACTGGGTCAGCATCATATCGTTGCTCATGGGGATCACCGCAACATTCGGGAAAATCATATTTGTGACGCGCACATGCATTTGGGCTTCGTCTAAACGGCGCAGCGCAAATATGCGCAGCCCATATTCGGTTTCTTCGAATTCAATTTCCGGACAATCGAATTCGCGCAACACTTTCGTTACCGGAATGCCGTCGTCTTCCGTCCGGAAACGAAATTGGCGGCCATAATCCTGTTCTGTTTCACCGTCTTCGAAAAACCGATGGAGGAAGGAAGCATGGCTCGGATCGATGCCCACTTCAAGAAGTTGCAGCCAATTGCAATCGACGAACCCTTTGAAGGCAAAGCTGTGTGAATTTGGTGCAACGAAGCAATCGAATTCCGGCAATTCCGGCGCATCGCCGTCGCCCATATAAGCAAAAATTATGCCGTTAATTTCGCGGCAGGGATATGATTTCAGTTGAACCTTTGTATGAAAGTTGCTGCCTGCCGGTTCTGCCGGTTGTTCGCGGCAAACGCCGTCCGGGCCGAACAGCCAGCCATGGAAAGGACATCGGAGGCCGCCGTCTTCCAGCCGTCCATAGCATAGCTCTGCGCCCCGGTGCGGGCATTTATTGCCAACCAGACCAATCTGACCGTCTTCTCCCCGAAATACGATGAGATCTTCGCCGAACAGGCGCGCCTGTTTTAGGGGCCGCGCGCCTTCAAGTTCTTCGACAAGCGCCGCCGGTTGCCAGTATCGGCGCATTAACTCGCCGCACCCGGTGCCGCTATTGGTGCGCGTAACCAATTCATTTTGCTCGCTACTTAACATCGGCGAACGCTAGTCCAAGCCCTTCGGCCATGCAAGGCCACGGAAATCTCCTGATCGCCTATTAACGTTGAAATTTTGTCAAAAGAGGCGTAGTTGAAAGAACTGGAAATAAGCAGCAATCGGCAAGCAAATTATGAATGCAAGAATATACCAACCTGCGAAAACGGCCATGCAGTCGGGCTGCGCCAATACCCGGAAATGGGTTATCGAGTTTGCACCGGAACAAGCCAAGCGCGCCGATACGCTTATGGGGTGGATTGGGTCCGGTGATATGCAGGGGCAGATCAAGATGAAATTTGCGACTAAAGAACAAGCTGTGGCTTACGCAGAAAAACACGGACTGAGTTACCAAATATCCGAGCCGAAACTGCGCCGCCTAATAGTGAAGAGCTATGCCGATAATTTCCGCTTTGATCGCATCGAGTGAACCTAATTTTTAAGGCCCCGTAGCTCAGTTGGATAGAGCAACGGATTTCTAATCCGTAGGTCGCAGGTTCGAATCCTGCCGGGGTCACCAAAACAATCCTTGCGATTCAAACATACTTCCAACGGATGGAAGGTAATTCCTTGAATTAAATCAATGAATTATCGGCCATAATTAATAGAAATTTTGAATAAAGCCAGGAATCTGGCGGGATTCGGGTAATGGATGTGTTCGCCTTAAAAAAATTAATTTTTGGTTGAATACTTTAAACCACAAGATAATTCCCCATTTGTAACAATGGCGAAACACTCTTGGGAGAAAACGCAATTTTCAGTGCAGAAGACACTAATTGCATGTATTTAAACTGATGAACGTTCACATTCATCGTCTTTGGAATTCTCCATTATTGGATATTTTCCTCTGCCAATGGCGCTCCTTTAAAGCGTTCGCGAAGTTGCCTGCCAATTCCGGTTCGGAAACAAGCTATCGCGCCGTCTATGAAAACACTGCTGACGCAGTCATAATTATCGACCACGACGGGAAGATTGAGACCGTCAACCCAGCGACAGAACTTCTGTTTGGGTATCAGCGCGATGAAATGCTCGGCAAAAATGTTTCCTTACTTTTGCCGGAAAACGAGCGCAGCGACCATGATAGATTTTTGAAAAAATCGGAAATTTATGCACCCAGGATCATCAATAATGTCCGCGATTTAGAAGGCAGGCATAAAAGTGGCCGGTTGTTTCCGATGGATTTAAATGTTTCGCCGATGGGCACGGGGAACCGCAGAAAATTTGTCGGTATCGTACGCGATATCACCGAACGTAAACGCGGTGAAGATGCGTTAAAGATCAGCGAGCAACGGTTTCGGGATTTTGCGTCTGCGGCGGCCGACCGGCTTTGGGAAACCGATTCTGAACACAGATATACCTATCGGTCTGCAAATCCGGGCAGTAATTTCGGCTCCATGGTTGGTGTACGTGCGTGGGAAACAGAGCCGGAGAAAAAGGCCGATCAGATGCAGGCGATGAAGGACCTGTTTGAGAATAAAGAAGCATTTCGCGATTTCCACTTTGAAAGTTCGCAAAATGACCAGCCCATATATCTACGGATGTCGGGAACGCCGTTTCTGGATCACAATGAAAATTTTGCCGGCTTCCGCGGTAC
>JABMOP010000475.1 GCA_013204125.1 Rhodospirillales bacterium
GGTTCAGGGCAAGGGGGCCGCGGAACAGGTGGCGGCGGGTATTCGCGGCTTCAATGCTGCACGGCCCGGCGGGCCGGTGCCGCGCCCGGACCTGATTATCGTGGCGCGGGGTGGTGGTTCGCTCGAAGACCTGATGGCGTTCAACGAAGAAGACGTGGTGCGGGCTGCGGCCCAGTCCGAAATTCCGCTGATCAGCGCTGTCGGCCATGAAACCGATGTGACGCTGATTGATTTTGCCGCCGATGTGCGCGCGCCTACGCCGACCGCAGCGGCGGAAATGGCGGTGCCCGTGCGGGCCGAAATATTAGCGCAATTAAACGATGATGCGTCGCGTCTGATCCGCGCAACAATGCGGCTGCTGGGGGATCTCGGCAAAGATGTCGATGGTCTGAACCGGCGTTTGCCGCGCCCTGCGGAAATGGTCGAAGAAGCCCAGCAAAAATTGGACGAGCGGACCGGGCGCTTGGGGCGCGCCAAAGATGCGTTACTTGGAAATTGGGCCGCAAAGGTGGACCGACATGGCGCCGGGTTAATCAGCCCCGCCGCCCAAATCGCCGCCAAGGCCCAGTTGTTTGAAGAAAAAACGAGGGCTTGGGCGCGTGCATTAATGCGCGTCGTAGATGCCAAGCAAGCGAAAACCGATCGTCTGTCGGCTATATTAGAAAGCGTCTCGTTCCAACGGGTGCTGGATCGGGGCTTCGCCCTTGTGACCAACTTGAAAGGCAATCCGGTCTTGTCGGCGGCGGGCGCCGAGCCGGGCGCCGCGTGGTCAATTCATTTCCATGACGGCAAGGTGGCGGCCACTGTCGATGGCGCTGCCGGTCGACCGCCAAAGCCGAAAGCGCCTACAAAAAAATCAAAGCCGCAATCCGATGACGATCAAGGCAGTTTATTGTGAGCCGATTAGCGGCGTTCTTTGGCGTTGTTTGGATGCTTTTCGGGGTGGCTCCTGCCGCCGCCTTGGAATTGAATTTGAAAGGCGATTTCATCCAGGGCGGGCTGGTGGTTGGGACCGCGCCCTTAGGGTCTCGCATATTGCTCACCGGTGCGTCGGTGCCGGTCGGTGCGAACGGTGATTTTCTGATTGCGTTCGGGCGCGATACGCCGGCCGCCCAAGTGCTTAAAGTTTTTATCCCGAATGCGCCTTCTATAATCCGCAAACTGACGATAAAAAAGCGCACATACAATGTGCAGAGCATCGAAGGGCTGCCGACGCGCTCGGTGATACCCGCGCCGGAAGATTTGAAGCGCATCCGCATCGAAGGCAAAGCCTTGGCCGCCGCGCGCGCCGTCATAAGCGATGATAACTCCTTTCGCTCTGGATTTTCCTGGCCGGCCAAAGGCCGTGTCAGCGGCATTTACGGCTCGCGGCGCATCTTGAACGGCAAGCCGCGCAATCCTCATTACGGCGTCGATGTGGCGGCGCCGAAAGGCACGCCGGTGCACGCCATGGCGGCGGGACGCATCGCCTTTGCCCATCCGGGTATGTTCTTTAACGGCAAAGCGGTGATTATCGATCATGGCCTCGGACTGACTTCCGCCTATCTCCATATGAGCGCCATTACGGTGAAAGAAGGGGCTCGTGTAAAAAAGGGTGATATGATCGGCCGCATCGGGCAAACCGGCCGAGCGACCGGCCCGCATCTTCACTGGGGTGTGCGCTTAAGGGCAACGCCGGTTGATCCGGCGCTCCTGGTCGGGCCGATGGAATAACACTTTCCCAAAAATCCCTCGCCACACCGTGAGCCCTCATCCTGACCCGCCCGAAGGACAAGGGAGGGCCGTTCCGCATTCTTCGGGCGGGCTCAGCATGAGGAATTATTTTAACGGAAGCCTCTGCGCGGAGGGTGCTTTATTCCGCCGGCCAGCGGTTATGGACCCCACAGCCATTGTTCGGGACGCTCGCGTATCCAATCGCCGATCTGGGCGTTCACCGTTGCCATCAATTGGGCGGCGTCGGCTTGTCTGTCGCCGCTATTGGGTTTTTCTAAAGGCGGAAAGACGGTGACGCGAAAATGGGCGCCGCCCAACCGTTCGACGCGCACCGGGATCAATGGACAGTCATAGCGCAAGGCAAGTTCCGCCGCCGCCGGCGCGGTCATGGCGCCGCGTCCTAAAAACGGCACTTCGATGCCATCGTTCATTTTCTGATCTACGACCATGGCCAAATGTTCGCCGCTTCTAAGGACGCGGAGCGTCGATTTAGCACCTTCAGATCCCTTGGGCAGCAAATCACCGCCCAAGACTGCGCGGCTTTTTTGTACGATGCGGTCGAAGAATGGATTGTTGGCGCGCCGATAGACCGTGTGCAGGGCGATCCCGCGCTTTGTGGCGGTCAGTGGGCATAGTTCCCAATTGGCGATATGGCCGGCAAAAAATATCCCCGGCTTACCGGACTCTTTTTCGGCGTCCAAATATTCGGTGCCGACAACTTCGACGCGGCTATTGGGGCGGTAGGGATCAAATTTTGCCAGATGCGGATGTTCGCCTGCGGTGCGCCCCAGATTATCCCACATGGCCGTGATGGTGCGTTTTACTTCGCCATCGCTCAGTTCAGGGAACACGCGCTTCAAATTTCGCCGCGCCGTATTCGTGACCTTAAGGCGCGGCCCAACCAATCGGCCAAAGGCGCCGCCGGCCCAAGATGCTGCGTCCACGGGCAACAGTCCGAACACACCGTAGATCAGCCCGGCGGCAATCGCCTGGAGGCGGTAGGCAAAGGCTTCGCGACTAGCGCCCACGCCGGGCCTCCTGGAATTTTTCATCCAACCAGGATTTGAAGACGGCGTCATTTTCAAAGACTGCGTCCACGGCTAGCGCCTGAATGGACGCGGCGTTTGCGCTGCTTATGCGCATTTTATCTTTTTCGGTGGTGACCGGGATTGCGTTCAAATCATTTGCCCTTCGAATTATGTCGTCAATTTCAGCCCCCTTGTAGGGGTGATGGTCGGCAAATTCCAGGCTGCCGGCGATATCGCAGCCCATTTGCTTCAGGGTGGCAAAAAATTTTTGCGGCCGGCCGATCCCGGCGAAGGCGAAAACCCGCTGGCCGCCAATCTGCCCGGCTCCGGCCTCGGCGGGCATCAGCCGCACCCGAAACACAGGCATGGCATCTATTTTTAAGCGCTGCGCGGCCTCTTCCGCGCCGGTGTTATCGTCGCCCATAATGATGACCGTATCAGCCCGCGCCAAACCCGCGCCGGGCCTCTCGCGCAAAGGCCCTGAAGGTATGACGCGCCCATTGCCGAACCCCACTTCGCCGTCGATAACGACCACGGAAATATCTTTGGCGACGGAGGGGTTTTGAAATCCATCGTCGAAGATAAGCAATTCGGCCCCGGCCTCTATTGCTTTGCTTGCCGATTTTCGGCGGTCGGCGCCGGTCCAAGTGGGTGCGGTGCGAACGAGAAGTAGCGCCTCGTCGCCGACATCAGTGGCGCTGTGACGCGCCGGGTCCACCCGCGTCATCGCCGCCTTGCCGCCATATCCTCTGGTGATGAAGTGAACGGCGATGCCGCGTTCTGAAAAATATTGGCCAAGCGCGATGGCAATAGGTGTCTTGCCGGTGCCGCCGACGGTGAGGTTGCCGACACATATCACCGGCACTCCGGCTTGCCAGGGTTTTGTGGTGGCGCGCTGCAACCGGGCCGCCGCTTCATAAAGCCAAGCCGCCGGCCTTGTTAAATTGGCCCAGATGCCGGCTTTCGGGGTGTGCCAGAACCTAGGCGGACGCATTTTCTTGGCCAGGCGCCGCCCGGTCCTTCAAATAAGTTTTGATCCTGCCGGCGAGGTCTGTCACCACCTGGGCGTGGGCATCCATATACGCCGTGCCGTTTGCGACCATTTGACCGCGGAGGGCTTGATCCCTGAGCAATTGATCTACGGCGCCGGCCAGCGCCGCGGTATCGGCAACCTGAATGGCGCAACCCTCTTTCGCCATTTCGCGGGTGATCTGCTGGAAATTCATCATATGCGGGCCGTGTAAAAC